>JAIFLK010000260.1 GCA_020049115.1 Chloroflexota bacterium
TATGTTTTGCCGCAATTAAAGTAAGCCATGATTTGCAGACCTACAAGGTTTTGGAAACCTTGCAGGTCTAAGGGGATGTTGTATAAAACTTGCTCAAGTTGTGGTATAATCTTAATGCTGTCTCAGGGGGTGTCACCATGATAAAAACGTTTGAACAATGGACATTTGAAGAGCTAGAAATAACGTTTGGCTTACAACGGGTGAAGAGTTTAGCCGCGCTAGATGAATGGCTGACGGTTGAGGCGGTGACTATTACTGAAACTGAACGTAATCAAATGTTGTTTTATCAAGACCTTTTGATTGATAAAGTAGATATTTGGAATGAAGAAGAATTAAAAGTATTTTTCATTGGCCCGTTGCTAAATGTTGTGGGTTATCACCAGACCAGTTATCGCCCCTTTTTAGAGCGCAAATTTTCCGCCAAAATTGGTGACATAAAATTACAGGGTGTGGTTGATTTTATGTTGGCTTCGGGCAAACTGACCCCAAAACAGCCCTTTTTCTGTCTGCATGAATACAAGCGGATTCGCGGGCGCGCCAATGACCCGTTAGGGCAATTATTGGCGGCCATGTTGTGCGCCCAAGCCAAAAATGTGCAGGCGGAGCAGCCGATTTATGGCTTATTTATTGAAGGGCGATTTTGGTATTTTGTGGTTTTGGCAGGCAAAGAGTATGCCATGACCGAACCTTTTACGGCCACGCAAGCTGATTTATGGGATATTTTCAAAATGTTGCGTCAGCTAAAAATATTGATTGAAAAATGGCTTTAGTTCTGGCAATTGGCCTTAGCCGAAATCATGGTTTCGGTCAAATCATTACCGCAAGAAGTTATCATGGCTTATCAAACCATTCAACAATGGCTTAAAAATAAATTAGCGTAATAAGGAGCAAGGTTATCAGATGAAAAAGAGTAGCTGGGTTTTAATTATTTTGGGTTTGCTCACCATGACCGTTTTAGTTTGTGGCGGCATGGTGGCAGTTTCGGTGTGGTTATTTCAAGATGTAACGGGTGAGACTGCCACGATTGGTTTTGGCCCCGCCATCGCGATTGTGCGGGTGGAGGGGGTGATTATGCCTGGCGAAGCCCCTGAGCCTAGCCCTTTTAGCACAGGCGATAATAGCACGGCCTATAGCCGTACGGTTATCAAGCATCTTAAGCAAGCTAACGATAATAATGATGTTAAAGCGGTGATTATTTATGTGGATAGTCCTGGCGGCAGTGTGTATGCTTCTGACGAAATCTATCTACAAATTAAGCAAATGACCAAGCCCGTTATCATTTCTATGGGCAGCTTGGCCGCGTCGGGGGGCTATTATATCGCCGCGCCCGCGCAAGAAATTTGGGCGAGTCCCCACACCTTAACTTGTTCGATTGGCGTGATTAGTCAATTTCTTAACTTTGAGAAATTCAGCGCAGAATATGGCGTGACGGCGATTACCGTTAAAAGTGGCAAATTCAAAGATTCAGGCAGCCCCTTCCGCGAATTTAATGAGGAAGATAAAGCCCTGTGGCAAGCCATGATTAACGAAGCCTACGATGAATTTGTCAGAATTATCGCCGATGGGCGTAAGATGGATGAAATAGAAGTGCGCCGTTGGGCAGATGGGCGTGTTTGCACGGGCAAGCAAGCGCAACAAATGGGCTTTGTAGACAGTTTAGGCTATTTGCCTGATGTTATCAAACATGTCGGTGAATTAGTCAAAATTGACGGTGAGCCGCGCTTGATTGAATATGGCAAACCCACCAATTTTTGGGGTATTTCGTCATCTAGCTTAAGCCAACCCAGCCCCGCCCAACAATTACAACAATTGCTGAATCTTCATCAAGGTTCACCCTTAATGTACTTATATGTAACACCCTAAGCAATGAATAATGAGTAATGAATAATGAGCAATTATCGCATTATTCATTACTCATTATTCATTATTCATTCCCCCATGAACACCGTAGATATTATCGCAAAGAAGCGAGATGGTCAGCCATTGACCAGTGAGGAAATTAAATATTTTGTCGATGGCTATGCCAAAGGCGAAATTCCAGATTATCAGGCCAGTGCGTGGTGCATGGCCGTTTACTTACGAGGTATGACGGAGGCCGAAGCCACCGCCTATACCCTGCACATGGCGCACTCTGGCGACATGTTAGATTTGCATAATATTGCCCCCTTTGTGGGCATAATATTGCCCCCTTTGTGGTGGATAAACACTCCACTGGTGGCGTAGGCGATAAAACGACCCTGGTGGTCGCGCCGTTAGTGGCTTGTTATGGGTTGCCCGTTGGCAAAATGAGTGGGCGCGGACTCGGCTTTTCAGGTGGCACCATTGATAAGCTGGAAAGTATTCGCGGCTTCAATGTCAGCCTGACCACCGCGCAATTTTTGGATATGTTGGCGCAACATAACCTGGCCGTTTCAGGCCAAAGTGCTGACCTCGCCCCTGCTGATGGCAAGTTTTACGCCTTGCGTGATGTTACGGCTACAGTTGCCAGCTTACCGTTAATTGCGGGCAGCATCATGAGCAAGAAAATCGCCTCAGGTGCAGACGCGATTGTATTAGATGTTAAGGTTGGGCAAGGTGCGTTCATGGCAACCCTTGAGGAGGCTGAGGCTTTGGCCGAGTTGATGGTTAAAATTGGGCAGGGCGTGGGGCGGCGCGTGGCCGCAGTCTTGTCCGACATGAATCAACCGTTGGGCGACGCGGTAGGCAATGCGCTGGAGGTGAAGGAGGCCATTGACTGCTTACATGGCGGCGGCCCCGCCGATTTTCGGGAACATTGCTTAACGGTAGCGGGTAAAATGGTGGAGTTGGCGGGGAAGGCGGCTAACTTGGAGGAGGCCAGAGTCAACTTAGCCAAATTGTTAGACAATGGCGAAGCCTGGACTAAATTTGTAGAGTGGATTGTGGCGCAAGGTGGCGATAGAAGTCAATTGTACAACCCCCACACGTTACCGCAAGCCCCCTTAATTGAGACTGTGACCGCGCCCCGTAGCGGTTATATCGCCACGATTGATGCGGCGGAGGTCGGCAAAAGCTGTGTGGATTTAGGCGGCGGACGACATAAAAAGAGTGACCTGATTGATTATGGCGTGGGCGTAATTCATCATGGCAAAATCGGCACATATCTTAATCATGGCGAGCCACTCTTAACCATTCATGCCAATGATGCGGCCAAACTCAGCGCGGCCAAAACCCGCCTGCTCCAAGCCATCACATGGAGCGATAACCCCGTCACCCCGCCGCCCCATACCCTTAAGATTATTGGTTAGTTGTCATTTGTCATTTCTTACCTCTAATTCCTAATTCCTAATTAACATGCGCCAATCATGGGTCTGGTTCAAAGAGGATGTACATGACCTCACTAAATTATTGCGCTATATAAATCAAAAGCGCGAATTTTTAGGGGTGGTACTTGTTTTCTTAATTTTTGGCGTTACGGGCTATGTTGCCATTGAGGACTGGACGGTCTTTGATGCCATTTATATGATTGTCATTACGATGGCAACCATTGGTTATGGCGAGGTAAACCCCCTGTCGGTGGCGGGGCGGGCGTTTACCATGGGTTTGATTTTTTTTGGGGTGATAATTGGCTCTTACGCCATTTCAACCACGATTGAAACTTTAACTTCGGCGGAATTTCATCAAGCAAGACGTAATATTAGGAAACGGAGACAATTGCGACGCATTACAAATCACACCATCATTTGTGGCTATGGGCGGTTAGGGCGGTCATTGGTCAATGAATTACGGGTACATCACGCCCCCATGATTGTGGTTGACCTTGACCCTAGCATTATCGAATCTTGCGACCGTTTGGGTGTACCTGCGATGGTGGGCAATGCTGCCGATGAGCGCATTTTGCATGAAGTCGGCATTGAGCGCGCCCGTTCTTTGGTGGCGGTGGCGAGTACCGATGCCGAAAATGTCTTTATTGTCCTCAGTGCGCGCGCCCTCAACCCGCAATTGGAAATTATTGCGCGTTATAACTCTGAAGCCTCCACCCAAAAGTTAAAGCGGGCGGGCGCAGATAGCGTTATTTCGCCGTATGTCATTGCCGGGCGGCGCATAACGCACATGTTGGTTAATCCTGGTGTCACCCGTTTTTTAGATGGCGTGTTAGAAATTGGTAAACAAAAATTACGCTTGGCTGATTTTATCATTCACGAAAATTCACCGTTAGCGGGGCTGACCTTACAAGCAGCGAAATTAAAAGTAACCGTGTTAGCAGTCTCTCTGCCCAACCAACAAATTATCTCCCACCCCACCGCCGAGACCCGCCTCTTGCCTGGCGTAGAGGTGGTCGTTATGGGTTTAGATGACGAGTTACAACATCTATCCAAATTAGCGAGTGGGAGTGAAAAGTAAGAAATAAGAAGTGAGTAGGACTTACGCAAAAAGGCAAATTCCCCCCCCTCAGTCCCCCCCAAAGGGAGGGAAGTTTTACTCCCTCGCCCTGTGGGAGAGGGTCGGGCCCCCCCAAAGGGAGGGAAGTTTTACTCCCTCGCCCTGTGGGAGAGGGTCGGGGTGAGGGTTCTGCGTAAGTCCTAGTGAGAAGTGACGACTAACAAATGACAAAGGACAACTAACAAATGATTTACCTTGACCATGCCGCCTCCACGCCGACTGACCCGCGCGTGGTGGAGGCCATGTTACCCTATTTTACCGAAATTTATGGCAATGCGTCTGGTATTCATCAACAAGCGCGCGCCAGTGCCAAAGCCATTAGCGATAGCCGCCAAAAGGTGGCCGAGCTACTTGGCTGCTCACCCAAAGAAATTATTTTCACCGCCTGCGGCACGGAGAGCGATAATATTGCGATTCGTGGCGTGGCGTGGGCGCAACGGCACGCGGGGCGCGGCCATCATCTTATCACCTCACCGATTGAGCATAGCGCAGTGCAAAAAACCATTGACCAACTGTGTGACAAATTTGGCTTTGAGCAAACATTATTGCCCGTTGATAGCTATGGCCGCGTCAATCTTGCTGATGTTGAAACGGCGATTCGGCCTGAGACGATTCTGATTAGCGTCATGGTTGCTAATAATGAAGTCGGCACATGCCAACCCATTGCCGAGATTGGGGCGATTGCCCGCGCCCATAATATTCCGTTTCATACTGATGCGGTGCAAGCGGCGGCTTACGAGTCGCTGAACGTAGAGTCATTAAATGTCGATTTATTAGCGATTTCAGGCCATAAAATCTATGCGCCCAAAGGCGTAGGAATTTTATATGTTCGTAATGGTACGCCGTTGTTGCCACCTTTTACGGGCGGTAGCCATGAAAATAAACGGCGACCTGGCACCGAAAATGTGCCATATTTAGTGGCGATTGCGAAAGCGTTAGAGTTAATCCAAACTCATCAAGCGGAGGAAGTGGCGCGGCTGATTCCGTTGCGTGACCGACTCATTACGGAAGTTTTAGCCCACATTCCCGACAGCCAATTGACGGGACACCCGACAGAACGCTTGGCAAACCATGCCAGTTTCGTCTTTGCGGGCTGTGAGGCTGACGGAATATTAATGAGACTGGACATGTTAGGGATTCAAGCGGCGAGTGGTAGCTCTTGCACAACGGGCATGCCTGAGCCGAGTCACGTTCTCATGGCGATGGGCTTGCCCCATGAGTTGGCCTTGAGTGCCTTGCGCCTAACGCTAGGCCAGCAAACCACCGCGTCAGATATTGACACAGTGTTAGCGAAGTTGCCTGGGGTGATAGAAAAATTGCGTGAGTTTCAACAAAGGTAATAAGAGGGTGTTTTAAATAAATATGGGTCTAGTGTCCTGTCAAGTGTGATTTGTTGAGTCATCAGGTGACTTCTAGTCACCTGATGACTAACACCATTCCATTAATTGACTCTTGACGAGACACTAGGCTTGGTGAGGGGTTTTGGGCATTATATTAATAGATAGGTAATAGTTTGAACCGTTTTTGACCTTCCTCTTGTTTCACAATTTCGAGGGTGACATTCAAGGTTTCTTGAACCCATTAGAGTTTATACCGATTAAAAAATCGTTGACATTTTGTAGGGGCAATGCCTTGTGCTTGCCCCCATTGTGGGCAGGGACAAGCCCTG
>JAIFLK010000086.1 GCA_020049115.1 Chloroflexota bacterium
TTGTGCTTGCCCCGTTTTGGGCAGGGACAAGCCCTGCCCCTACGAAAATCATTAAATTGGTCTGCCGCAGAATTTATGCTCACCTACTTAAATGAGTTTTGGAGTGCAAACCTGAAGGTTTGCACTCCAAAAAAACTCCATCTATAAATAAATCGGGGATTTAGGTTAGGAGTCCGCAATTATTTGCGGGCTATCCGCAAAGGATTGCGGACTCCGACTTTCTATCACTTAATAATTCACATCCTATCGCAACAACCCATAATCCACGCCTGTTAGCTCTATGGACACATCCCACAACCGTTTTGCCACCGCCACATCATGCGAGGCCGCGTTAGAGGCCACTTTTTTAGGATAGCCGCGCATCTCCATGAGGCCGCTAGGCCCGTAATAATCGCCGCCTTTGGCTTGCGGCATGGCCGCCGCGTATAAGGTGGGCAGCGCGCCCATAGCGGGAGTTTGGGCGATATAGCGATTGCCTAAAGCAACCATTTGTAAGATGAAGGTTGATTGGTCTACGCTACCCACATCGAATAAATGGGTGGCGGAATAGCCTGGGTGCGCGGCCAGGCTGATGGGGCCAATGACGGTTTGAGCGAAACGGCGTTGTAATTCGTAAGTAAAGAGGAGATTGGCTAACTTACTTTGCCCGTAGGCCCCCCAACGGGTATAACTTTTTTGCCCCTGTAAATCCGCAAAATTGATTTGCCCCATGTTGTGAGCGCCACTGCTCACATTGACCACGCGGGGTTGTGAGGCGCGTAACAATGGTTGTAATAATAAACCCGTTAAGGCAAAATGGCCGAGATGATTCGTGCCAAATTGCATTTCAAAACCGTCTACGGTGGTTTGATAGGGCAGTGCCATGACTCCCGCATTGTTGCAAAGTATATCAAGTCGGTCATGGGTGGCGCAAAAATCGGCAGCAAATTGGCGCACCGAAGCCAAACTTGCTAAATCTAACGCTTGCATGGTTAATTGTGCTTGGGGCAGGGTGGCTAAAATGGCTTGCTTGGCGGCCTCACCTTTAGCTGCATTACGGCAGGTCATGATGACCTGCGCCCCTTTTTGGGCTAAAAAGCGGCTGGTTTCATAGCCCAAGCCGCTATTTGCTCCTGTGACGATGGCGACTTTGCCATTTAAGTTCGGTAAATTACGGTCAATCCATTGTTGTGCAGTCATATTGAAAAATGCCTTATTTACGCCAAAGTCCACAAACGATTGGGGACTCTAGCGTAAGCCTTAACTAAAATTATCTGATTGAATGATGCCATTATAGTTGCTTCGCTTAAAATTGCTACTTTCTAGGACTTACGCCAACACCTCACCCCAGCCCTCTCCTATACAGGAGAGGGAGTAAAGTCTCCCCTCAATGTCGGGGGGGGATTAAGGGGGGTAGACTCAGTATATCCAGATTTTGGTTCTTTGAGGTATTGTGTGGTTGAGGTGAGGAGTGACACATGCCCTCGTGTGTCACTGCCAGCACGAGGGCGTGCTGACTTGACTCCGCGTGACCACACTAAACCTCAGAGAACCCAGATTTTTGAACTCTTTGCCTTGAGCAAACCAAAATCTTGATATACTGAGACTTGGCTTTTGCGTAAGTCCTATAAACCTCAAAGAGCCAAATTATCTTTTTGCAAAGGAGTCATTGATTAAATTTAAGAGGGTATCATAAGCAAAATTATTAACCAACTCACGCAAACCACTAATAATGGCGGGATGATGGGGTGCAATTTCCCCAATCACCGCCTGGGCGGTCTCCACATCCGCCAAATCAATCGCCTTTGCCAATCGTTGGCGTAAGGTCAAGGGCAAAATGGCTAATAATTCTGGGGTTAGCCGTGCTGGCATCACCTCAGTCAACTCTTCATAGACATAACGCACTCCCAGATGACGAGCAGTCATCTCAAAAATATCGGTATCCTTAAACGGCTTCCGCATAAAATCATCACAACCCGCCGCTAACACTGTGGCCCGCTCCTCTTCTAAAATACTCGCAGTCAGCGCAATTATCACAGGGAAAGTTGGCGTTTCAAGTTGGCCTGAACTGACCTGAGCCTTAATCCGTTTGGTCGCTTCATAACCATCCATGACGGGCATCCCTATATCCATCCAAATTAAATCAGGCCGCCATTCCTGCCATCTAGCCACCGCCTCCGCCCCATTTTCTGCCTCTTGCAATTCAAACCCCAATGGCTTAAGCAACCGTACCAATAACTGGCGATTCGTCCACACATCATCCACCACCAAAATGCGATAGCGCGGCTGGTCAACTTCAAGGGCTATAATCCGCCGCAATGGCTTCACCCTTTGAATCGCACTCGCGCTCACCACCTGAGCCATAATATCAAAACTAAAGGTTGTCCCTTGTCCCACTTGGCTGTCTACACGAATATCACCGCCCATCATTTTTACAAAATGACGGCTAATTGACAACCCTAACCCCATGCCTTCATGGGCCTGCTGCCCAGACTCGGTTTGCACAAAAGCCTCAAAAAGTTTCTCCATTTCATGGGAGGCAATGCCCACCCCTGTATCCACCAGGGTGAAATGGAGCAGAGCGTAAGGAGTCGGCAGTTGGGAAATTATTTCACCCTCTTTATGCCTTACGGTCAGCGTAACACCGCCTGCTTGAGTAAATTTCAGCGCATTATTAAGCAAATGAATCAGAACTTGCCGCAACTTTACTTGGTCTGTTTGAATAAATTGCGGCAGTTGTGGCTCATATTCAAAGATTAAATACAACTCCTTATCATCGGCTTTGAATTGGAACATATCATGCACCTCATCCAGCAAACGATACAAATCGAAACTATTTTGGCTCAGGGTGATATGTCCTGCTTCAATTTTCGATATTTCTAACACATTATTAATAAGTATTAGGAGATGTTCACCGCTACGGCTAATGATACCCACATTTTCCCGCTGTTCAGGCGGCAAAGCTCGACTGCCCACCATAATTTGGGCAAACCCCAAAATCGCATTAAGTGGGGTGCGAAGTTCATGACTCATGGTTGCCAAAAAGGTACTTTTCGCTTGATACGCCACCTTAGCCTGCTCTTTCGCCAAAATTAAAGCGGCCTCCGTTTGTCTCAAATGCGTAATATCAATGATAAAAATCAAAACTTGGGCATAACTGTTCGTCGAGCTAGGCGGAACAAAACTCCGCAAAATAATATTAAAAATCTCCCCATTTAACTTCCGATTGACCGTTTCACATTCAAACATGGGGCGGCCTTGCAGTATTGAAAGCATGGCCGCTTCCATCACGGGAATTGTTTCTGGGGCTAAAGTAACCGTAAGGTCACGCATCAATTCCGCCTTATCTTTCGCCTGATACAGTTCCACCGCCGCTTGATTCACATCAACGACTTTAGCCAGACTCCAACAATAAGCCAACTCCTGTGGCTGTTGGGCAAAATAAGTAAACATATCATAAATACCTCGCGCATGTAGTATATCTAAATATTGCTTCACTGCTGAAAAATCCTCTTCCCAAATAGCAATGGGGGCATCTTCAAATAACGCTTGATAACGCTCCTGACTAATTTGCAAGGCTACATTAATTTTATGTAATTGTTCGGTTTGTGCTGCCAGTTTTTGCGCCAATGTATTACAAAGTTGGGCGTTTTCCAATGAAATGGCCGCTTGGGTGGATAACAGATTGAAGATTTGCAGTCGGCTCACCGTGAAAACCGCCGTCGCTAAATTATTTTCCACGTATAACACACCACTCAATTTACCTTGATTCAGCAACGGTTGACACAAAATAGATTTCGCTCGTGTGGCCTGAATATAAAAGTCATGGGTAAAAGCCCCCTCATGGCTGGCATTGTCCAACAGCACAGGCTCTTTGGTGTAAATGACATATTTAATCAAACTTAATGGCAATGCCTCGGCTTGCTCTAACGGCTTAGGGAACAGATTAATAGCTTGATTCATCGCCCCATCCGCCACCACCACCCAGCCATCACCGTCAGGCAATAGTAATGCCACCCGCGTTGCATTGGTACTTTCAATAATAAGGTGTATTAAATTTATCAGTAATTTATCCATTATATTTTTTACCTTTTAGCGACTAAACCCGCGCTACCACTATCGTAATGTCGTCATGTTGCTCAATGCCACCCGTAAAGAGGAAGAGTTCTTGCTTAAGATAAGCCAACATTTCCGCCGCGCTCATGGCGGGGGCGGTCTGCATGAGGCTCAACATGCCCTCAAAGCCCAGCATGTCCCCGTCAGCATTATGCGCCTCAATCACGCCATCACTCATCAATATAACTAAATCCCCTTTAACTAAAGTTAATTCAAGTTCCTGATAACCCATCAAATTACCTAAACCTTGCCCCAAAGCAAAGCCCCCTAGCTCATGATTTTCCACCTCCCCCGTAACCCGTTTGATATAAGGCGGAATACAGGCGGCATTAACGATGCGTAAGGAGTAAGGAGTGAGGAGTGAGGAGTTTTGACTGCTTTTTAACTCATCATTCATCACTCCTAACTCCTTACTCCTTATTTCGACATAACACATCGCACAGTTTTGATGTTGCGCTTTGGTATAAGGCACCAGGGTTTCATCTAAGGAACGCAATAAATCATTAGGGGACAAGCCCTGAATGATGGTTGCTTGAAATGAGGCCAAACTGACCGCCATGAGCAGCGCGGCGGGCATGCCTTTGCCCGTTACATCTCCCACAGCAAGGCCATAATAGGGCGTAAGCCTGGGTTCATCGCTACCTGCCCCATGGCTTTGCCGCTGCCCGCGGTAATAAGCATATAAATCGCCGCCAATTTCCCGCGCGGGCATATTATAACATATTACCTCTACCTCAGCCCAATGGGGGCTAGGGGCGGACAATAAACTTTGCTGAATTTTACGGGCAAAAACTAACTCCCCTTGTAGGCGGTCATTCAGTTTTTTAAGGGTTTTATTGGTGGCTTCGGTGGCTTCTTTGGCCTGTTGCATTTCTTCAAAAAGACGCACATTTTCAATGGCAGCGGCCGATTGCGTCGCCAACGACATCAATAATTCCACATCATGTGAAGTGAAAACATGGTTGTCTAGCCGATTAACGGCGGTAATCGTTCCCATGACTAAACCTTTAGACATCAATGGGACAACAATTAATGAACCGTAACTACTTGCTTGACGCTTCTTCGCTGTCGCCGCCGACTCGCGCTCATCGTCAGCCTGAATTGACAAAATCGGCTGCTTGGAGCTAAACACCTGCCCACTCAAGCCCAATTCTAGCTCATCATAACTCATTTGCGCTACATCAGTGACCCATTTGGGGGGAACGTTCTCGCCATAATAATTACGATGAATAACTTGTCGTTGGTCATGATTAACCATAAATAACGCAATCCAATCCACCGTGACTAAACGGGTAAAGTGCATGACCAAATTTTGGCAAATCGCCTTGAATTGGTTCGCCCCTAATATGGCTGCGGCGGCTGATAATAATTCCTCGGTTTCGCTTAAGGCCAGAGTTAATTTGGTGGTGCGCTCTTTAACCTGTTCTTCTAACAATTGGCGATAGCGCGCCTCACTCAGGCGAATCGATTCTTGGGCTTGCTCACGGTCGCTCATCTGTTGCCTCAATTGCTCGGAAAGGGTTTCTACTTTGGCAAAGGTGTGGGCAAATCGCATGGATAAGGCTAGGGATTGAAATAAAATGAAAATAATTAAGCCCCAAGAGATGATATAACCCGTTTGGATAACGTTATTGGCATAAAGAATGTCATTCACCACCGCAAAACATAACACTAACTGACCGCCGCCAATAATGACCGCGCCATCCCGTCGGCGTATAATGGAGCGACCCACACCATGCAGTAAATAAAAAATAGCCGCTAAAGAGATGAGTTGGAAATATAATAAAGTGTAAGTAAAGATGTAGGGTGGGGTGAATAGCACCACGCTGGCAAATATGATTGAAATAAATCGCAAGATTTTGGCCGTAAGCCCAAAATCTTGCGGGTAGAGCGAGGTTAAAAAAATGATAAAGGACGGTATGCCCAAATAAAAAGTTAAATATTCAATTTTAAGCAATATCACCCAACTTAACGCGGGTTGTAATACACTTAAATAATTTTCGCCCGTCACCAGCGTTCTGATGGCAACGACCAAACAAAATAAACCGAAATAAAAAGTGTGGCTATCTTTGCGGCGCAAACTGTAGAGGCCAAAGTGATAGAGGCCAATCACCAATAAGCTGCCAAAAAGAAACATATCAATGGCGAGGTTATATTCATGCTGTCGAATCAGGTCAGCACTCAAGCCAAAATAGAGAGGATACCAAATGCCGCCCGTCCAATTGTGGAAATTCGCCACCTGAATCACCAATTCAACGGTTTCGGTTGGGGCGAGGGGGAAAAACACGAGTTGGCGGTCATTTCTAGGGATGGTGGTTGGGCGAGTTGTGCCAACGATGCCATCGGTCAGCACCTCCTGGCCGTTCAGCCAAATTCGATAAGATGTTCCCATGCCCGCGACATGTAAGCCATATAACTGGTTGGTGGGCTTAACCTTGAGCCGTAATCGAAAGGTGGCGTAACCATACGCGGGGATAGGTTGACCCGCAATTTGATAATTCGTCCAAACCATTGGCACCAAAACCATTGCGGTGGGTGACGGGGTAGCCTGAAAAGCAGTGGGTTGTAATAATTGTTGCCAATAAAATTCCCACTCGCCATTTAATGAGACTAAGCCTTGTTGGGTAAAATCCCATGAGGTTAAATCAATGATACCCGCTTGCGCGATGGGAGGCTTGGCGGTAGTCGCAGTATTACAAGCCGTTATCATGATCAGCATGACGAAAAGTATCCACCTAAAAGCACTTATTTTAGCCATTACACCCTCGCTACCACTATGGTAATATCATCCATTTGTTGGGCCTCGCCCACAAAGGTTATCAACGCCTTTTTGAGATAAACTCGGCATAAACAAAAACGCAATTTTGCCGCTTACGAATATAATGCAGAACCCTTGACCGCAGGGCGAGGGAGTAAAACTTCCCTCCCTTTGGGGGGGTATTTTGCCTTTTGGCGTAAGTCATATATAGGCACAAATATTTCAATTATGCCCTATTGTACCATAAAGCACGTAGTGTGACAGTTTTAGCAAAAATAATAAAACCAATTTTACCGCCTATACAGTCAACAAAATCCATCCACCTGTAAATTTTCGAATGGTGGGTAATGGCTTTGTTGACGGGTGGTAAAGCGGGTTTAATTTGTAATATTTACTCAGGCAAAGCATGGGTAATATATGTCCCTGCGCCAATTTTGCCCTGTAAATAGCCCTCCGTCATGAGCTTTTCAAACCCGTTGATGACAGTATTACGGGACACGCCTAATTCCACTGCGAGGACGCGCGTAGAGGGCAAACACGTTCCCCCTGCCAAGCGTCCCATAAGAATGGCTTGGCGCAAATTTTCATAGAGTTGTTGATAAAAATGGCTCTTGTCAACAGACCATTTTTCGAGTATTATAGGCAATATAAAAACGAAAGCAACGAATTACACAAATTAAATTTTTTGCAGTCTAAACGCTTTAGCTTTGCGCCACTCAAAATGAGCAAAGCTGAAGCGTTGCACTCCAATTTGCGGCCTCGCGCGATATAAATGAATTGGTTATTTTAATTGGTGAAATTCGTTGCAAAATCCTTCAATGACCAGACAAAATATTTCATCAGGCACAGCGTGGGAGCCAATGGTTGGCTACTCACGGGCAGTGCGAGTTGGGCAAACGATTGAGGTCGCTGGCACCACCGCCGTTGATGAGCAAGGTCAGGTGGTCGGCTTGAATGACCCCTACGCCCAAACGAAATTTATCTTAGCAAAAATTGAAACCGCCATTCAAGCGGCGGGGGGCAGCCTCAAAGATGTGGTACGCACCCGCATGTTCGTGACCGACATTACGCAATGGCAAGAAATTGGCCGCGCCCATGGCGAATATTTTCGGGATATTCGCCCCGCCGCCACCATGGTTGAAGTGCGCGCTCTCATTAGCCCCGAATTATTAGTTGAAATTGAAGCAACATGTCAGCTAGTTAGCTAGTCAGCGTGTCAGCTATAAGCTATACAAAAACCTCACCCCAGCCCTCTCCTACATAGGAGAGGGAGTAAAAATCTCCCCCCGATGTCGGGGGGATTAAGGGGGGTAGACTTGTATTTGTATTAGCTTTTAGCTGACACGCTGACCGACTGACTAGCTGACCGACTGAACGCTTAATTACGGAGAATTTAATGTTATCTACCACTGAACGTCAACAAATTATCGAGTCTTACGGCCAAGCCCATGCCCATTTGGTCGCGGCCATTGAACAATTTCCTGTGGAAATGTGGCAAGCGCGCCCTGCGGGGGTGGATTGGACGATTCATGAAATCATTGTACATATTACGGACAGTGAAGCCAGTAGCTTCGCCCGTTGCCGTAAATTGATTGCCGAACCTGGCGCAACCGTGATGGTTTATGACGAAGCGGGCTGGGCTAAAAAGTTAGATTATCATAGCCAAAGTACCGCCGATGCGCTGGAGTTATTCAAATGGCTACGGCTGACCACTTACAAATTGATTAAGACGCTGCCCGAATCAACGTGGGCGCATACGATTGAACACCCCGATAATGGCACAATGAGCATGGACGATTGGCTACAAACCTATCATAGCCATATCCACGACCACATTGCCCAAATGCAAGGGGTTTATGAGGTGTGGAAAAATGGCTAAAGATTACACCGCCTTACCTTATAATGAAGTGCGTCGCGCTGACCGCGCCATGAATGACGAGGCGTGGATTAAAACCATGCTCAACCATGCCGCTATGGGCTATTTGGCAACGGTGCATGAGGGGCAGCCCTTTATCAACAGTAATATTTTCGTCTATGACGAAGCGGCTCATGTCATCTACATGCATACGGCGCGGGTGGGACGCACGCGCGGTAACATTGATGAACATGAACGAGTTTGTTTTACTATTACGGAAATGGGGCGGTTGTTGCCTGCCGAGACCGCCCTAGAATTTAGCGTGGAGTATGCGGGGGTGGTGGTTTTCGGCACGGCGGAGGTGATGCATGATGAAGCAGCGGCCAGCCATGCCCTGCAACTTTTGTTAGACAAATATTTTCCCCACCTAGAAGTGGGCGTGGATTATCGCGGGGTTATCCCTGAAGAATTAAAACGCACCAGCGTTTATCGCATTAACATTGAGCAATGGAGCGGCAAGCGCAAGGAAGTTGCGCCTGATTTCCCTGGCGCGTTTATGTATGGGGCGTGGCCTGTGGCGGCGTAATCCAAAAGCGGTTTGTCTCATAATGAGACAAACCGCTTTTTACAATATATCGTTTAATTTAATTTATTTTTTGCTTAATTCAACTCAACAACCTCATTACTGACTCGTAAGCGTCGCCGCATTAGTTTTTGGT
>JAIFLK010000258.1 GCA_020049115.1 Chloroflexota bacterium
CCTTACTCCCTACTTATAAAATATCCGCAAGAAAGGGCGCATGGCTAAATTAGGGTTATCAGAAGTGGCAAAGAGTTTACCATTATTATCATAACGGTCAGGCGTATAAACTGCCAAACGCATAACCGTCGCGTTATCGTTATATAGCTCAATAAACTCAGCGGTCATATCCCACCCTTTTTCAGACCCTGACGGATTAATCTGGCTAATAGGCGCAACCCAATGATTTTTGGCGGGGCGGCGTTTAACATTCTGAACAGGAACAGGGGCGTTATTCCATGTAATACTATCCTTTGACCAATCATCTTGAATGGTAAAAAGTTCAATCCAAGTAGGATTGGAGGTTGGAGTGGGTTCATCCTGTTGAAAGAGCGTAAACCAAGCCGTCTGAATCTCCTTACCTGGCGGCATGGAGTCAAGCGGAAAGGTGATGTAATATTTGGAGGCACAAGGCCATAAAACCAACCTGGTTTGGTTTTGGATGTTGACCAAAGACTCACCCGCATAATTTTTATTGCCCCATTGCGTCCAAAAGTCTAAACCTTGCCCACAATTTTGCCCCCCACCTACCACCGCGTCAATAACCATAGGTATCATCACCCCATTATCAACCCCATTTTGAATGGTCATGCTAATGACTTCCTCTCCAGGAGTAATGGCGGTGGGATTAAAAACCAACCGCCCCCACGTACTAGGCTTATCATCCACCGCCGCCAAAGGCCAATGGGTGGTCGTAATGGGTACAGTGATACCCACATTATCACGGTCATAAACCGCAACAGCCATGCGCCATTCGGTATCATTGGCAGGGCGTTCCATCAACCCTAACGCCGTAAAAGGAAGCGAGAAATTAAGCCGCCACCCTAAATCATCTTTTATATTCGTGTTAAAAACTCCCTCAAAAGCAGTCCCCGTTGTAAAGGTGAAAGCCTGATTTTCTTGCCACCCCGTGCCATTGCCTTGATAAATGGCTCTAGTATTCGCATCAGGTGGGTCATTTGAGGCCGTTTGCGCCACAAATTTGTAATCATTCAAGCCAGGTTGCGCCTCATTTTGGCTATTCAAGTGCAGATAAATCGTAGCTCCATCCCATTTAGCCAAATCATTTTTAATGGGGTTAGCCTCCCGCCATAAATAACGGTCAGTAACATTTACCCACACATTTAAAGCATTGTCATCATACCCCACCCGCACATCGGTATAATTATTCGCCTCATCAATTTTACCAAACCAGGTCATGCCCATCTCTTGCACCGCTATCGGCGTAGTCGTGAGACGAGGCAAATAAGGCGCATTGATACGGCGGAACGGGTCAGGCGGAATAGGGGTGGCGGTAGGGATAGGCGTATCAGTGGGCGTGGCAGTGGCGGTCGCGGTCTCGGTGGCCGTTGCCGTCTCCGTCGCGGTGGCTGTCTCCGTCGGCGAAGGCGTTACGGTAGCCGTGTTGGTGGGCGAAGGAGGCATGGTGGCGGTATTAGTGGGTGAAGGCGTTGCCGTCGCGGTGCTAGTGGGCGTATTGGTTGGCACTGTATTAGGAGTGCCACTATCACTACTTATCATGGGCAAATAAACGGCTGTGCCTTGTTGCGCCCCCACTTGCACGGGGGCAAAACTCAGCCCAATAACCACTAAAACGCCTACACCCATCGCTAAAAGCCCATGTAATTTTTGAGTATGTGTCATAGTTTTGCTCCTAAGTACCCAAGCAAAAGTTTTGCGGCATGTTTTAGCCCTTATAAGGCTTAAAGCCTTATAAGGGCTGCCCCAGAATTTATGCTCACCTACTTATATAATATGCCAAATTGTTTCAATCGCGAAGTCCAACGGGTTATAACCCATTGGACTCCCTCTAGCTATAATAATGCTTAATTACGCTGCTAACCGTGACCCAACATCACGAAAATTGGGGTCTTCAGCATAAATTTTCTCAAACTCTTTACGGGCTTGGGCGCGCTTACCTGAAGTTTCGTAAGCAACCGCCCGCCAATAAGCTGCCTCGCGCAATAATTCAGGGCTGCGGTCTTTCTTACTTCGCAAGGCTTTAGTCAAAACCGTACTCGCCGCGTCCGCCATGTTTTTGGCTAACAACGCCCGCGCATACATGGTAGCAATCGCCAATGTTACGTTATCTATCACTTCGACTTTGCTGGCGCGCTCAATTAGCTCATCCCAGGCTTGGGCTTCGGCGTATAACTCACATAACGATAACGTTAACACTGGCTCAGGGGCTAATGATTCCACCTCTTCTAACAAGGCAATCGCTTCATCCATGCGCCCTTGTGTTTGATAAAGTTCCGTCAACAATAACACGGGGGCTAACCCTTCCACTGGCACTGAGGCGGTCAGCGTGGGCGTAATGGCAATGTCAATACAGGCCCCCGCCAAATATTTCTGCATCAACGCGCTCGGATATTCCGCGTCACTTTGCACAATACTTTCTAATAAAGGCAACGCGCGGCGTTGGTCACTACTACTGCGCTTGCTCAAAATATCTGCCGCTAATAAGGCCGCGCCAGGTTCAGTGGCAATATCCAAAAATATGCGTAAGGCTTCGTCCAGGTTATTCGCCTGATAAAACTCTAACGCCTTCGCTAACCCTTTTTCCTCCGTTGAGGCAAACATGCCAGGGCTAGGCAGGGCAGGGGCAGTTTGAGTAGCAACGGCATTATTAGCCGCAGCCTTACTATTTCCGCCGCCGCCAAATAATGTCCAAAAATTAAGGCCATAGCCCGCCCCAATTTGTTTCGTATAGCTCAAACCCGTCCCAGGAATACCCACCGTAAAACTTGTTCCCGTTGGCCCCGTATTTAACCGTAAGCCTTGCACGCCAACGCTGGCCCCCACGCCCGTTTTACTCACATTCAAACGGAAAAGTTTACCTAATGAAATTCTTTTTTGAAAACGAAACCCCATGATAATATTCCTTTATATTAGTTAGTTAGTTAGCGAGTCAGCGTTAAGCGAGTCAGCGATTATAAGGCTCAAAGCCTTATAATCGCTGACTCGCTTAACGTGTCTCAATGCTTAAATTAACGTCGGCGGGGGTGAAATAAAGGGTCGCATTACCCTGACTCACCGCCTCTAACGCCTCTTGTTTTCGTAAGGTATTAAAAATCGCCAGCTTATTTGGCAAAGGTAACTCCTCGCCTAACCCATTAAGGAAGGCTTGCACCTTAAACGCCTCCGCCTCACCCGCCGTCAACGCCTCCACTTGGGCATGGTCACGCCGCAAGGCCAACAGTTGCCCACGCATCTGCTCCGCCTCAATTTCACCTTTAATCTGTTTCAACTTCGTTTCATTTTCACTCTCTTGCTTTTGTTGCCGATTGAGACGGTTGGTGGTTTCAGTGATAATTTCCTGTAATATCCGTTGCGTGGCGGCATCTTTACAGGAAATAGAGCGCACCTCCACCGCATTGAGTTGCACCCCGCGCTCGGTATAAAACGTCATATCACTTTCTAACACCGCCTGATAAATGATTAAATTGAAACTCGCCAAAAATTTCTCCAGCGTCACCTGTGACACCGATTGAATGATGGCACTGCGAGCATGGGAGCAAATATCGCCTGGCGTGTCATCGGTTTTGCTAATCATGGCCTCAAAATCCGCCACCGCCCAAAAAAAGGTAATGCCAATCGTTAATTCTACGTTATCTTGAGTCCGCGCCTCAAACTCATACCACATGAACTTCGGACGCAAATCAAACTTGGTCAGGCGCAAATCGCGACGCTCTTTATGCAGCCCCGTTGACCAGCGCAACTCCACAATTTCGGAGTAAGGGTCAAGAAAAAAGGCACGGTCAGGGTCGGTGCCGCGCTTAATGGTATATTTCCCTGTTCTATCACGGATAATAACGACTTCGTTATCTTCCAATAAAATCCGTTGACGCACTTTTACAATTTCTTGTTGGGCGGTTGGAATAAAAACTTGCGGTGTCGTAATTAACTCCAACTGCCCCGTATGCGTATCACGCACCATGACGGCAGTTTGTTCATCAATGTTAATCCCATCTTCAACTTTAACGATGATTTGCTCAGTCGGTTGCACATAGATACTTTGCTCCCCTCGTTCCACCCGCACCATGCCTGTTTTTTCGTCCATGATACGAACATATTGATGTTTTTTCAGGGGAACAGCCTGTAATTCAACATCAATTTCATCAGTTGCTGACAGAAACAATAATTTTGGCCCAATTTCAATCCGTTTTTCACCTGTTAAAACATTAAGCACCCGTACATAATCGGTTGGCCCCAAAACAGTCGCCTTACGCCGCTTCACCCGCCAAAAGGGGCGCGCCCAACATTGGCCAGGCCCATTCACCACCCACCGTTTGCTAAAGGCTGCAATGAGTAACTGTTCGTCATCTTTGAGAAAGTATAGCCAGGGAATCATGCACGCTCCTTCTGAATGATTATGATTGAGGCGATTGCTCAGGAAATTTCACTAGGGCGTTAAAATCAGTTAGGGTGGGAACGGTGAAAAGATGGTCACTGAGTTGGTCAAAGGTGGTGGAGTCCTTAATGCTGTTTAATTTTGCTATCAGGTAAGGGGGCAGTGGCCCAAATCTAAGTACCAATAAGCGCATGAGCAATTGTCTTTTCCCTTTAACCTCGCCAATGGCTTCGCCTATGGCCTTACCTTTCGCTTTGGCTTTAAGGGCAATACGTTCACTCCATGTTAATTCAACTTGAGCTAAATGAGTCATAATATCACTTTCTCCTACAGCTATTTTTTTACTAGGTAAATAGGTTTGGACTAGATTGACTAGATAAAGTTGGTCGGCTAATTCTAGTTCACTATTCATCACCGATTCTAAGGCGGCTAATTTGACCGCAGCTTTCTCATGACTTGCTGATTTCATTAAGGTGGCGAGGGTAGCGGCAACGGGGTCGCCACTTATCAGGTAATCATGGCTTGGTAAATCCCGTATGCCCACTTGCCCATAACGAAAATGAATCAATTCCTCCTCGAACAACGATTCACGATAACTTTTCCAGGCTAGGCCACCTACTTTGGGCAATAAAACCAGAGTTAAGGGTAAAATGGGCTTTTGGCGTAAAACCCGTAGTAAAGCATAATATTCAAAAAGACGTTGGGGCAAAGTAGTTTTATTTTGCTTTTCTATCTCTACATGAACAATAATGACTTCAGGTTGCCCACTAAATGTTTCGACTTCGGCCACCACATCGGGAATACGGAGGAAGGTATTAGGCAGGTTGATGATGAGTTCTCTTTCTAAAAAGATGAGGGTTTTAAAATTAAGATGAATTGCTTTTTCAGGAAAAAATAGCGTGACAAATTCGGGTAGGAAACGATGAAAGAACTCTTTGAACAAACGGTCATGTAAGGTTGACATGAGAAAATTATAGCCGTAAAACCACCTAGAGACAATAAACATGGCGTTATTTTGTAAGGCAAGGGGTTAGCCTAATTTTGACATATTTTAACTATTATGGAAAATCAAGCTAAATCAAACTTTAATAGCGAGTCAGCGAGTCAGCTATCAGCAAAAAAGCTGACAGACTGAACGCTGACTAGCTGACTCGCTGACAACTGAAGGCTAAATATGGAACTCTATCTCATTCGTCATGGTCAATCTTACAACAACGCGCTGCCCGACCAAACCCAGCGCGTGGCTGAACCACCCCTAACCGCGCTCGGCCTGCGCCAAGCGGCTGCCGTCGCGGAATATCTCGCCACAGGAATTAATCGAGAATTTATTGTTCGTAATATTAACGCTGTTGAAATGACTCAACTCACTTACCAAAAAGGGTATGGTATTACGAAACTTTATTGCAGTGCCATGTATCGTGCCATGCAAACCGCCCAACCCATTGGACAGGCTTTAGGCTTAAACCCCGAAATCTGGCTGGATATTCATGAATATGGCGGCATTCATTCGACCATTGATGGGGAGGAAGTGGGGCAGCCTGGCAAAAGTCGCGCCGAAATTTTGGCCGAATTTCCTAACTATATCTTACCTGACGGCGTGACCGACAAAGGGTGGTGGTTTGGCGGCCATGAAGATTGGCCGCTGTGCCATGCCCGCGCCATCCGTACCGCCCGCGCCTTGAAAGAGCGCGCCCATCTTAAGGAAAAAATCGGCCTGGTGGCGCACGGCGGCTTTATTGATGTGTTGCTGAAAGCCCTGTTCAATCAATTGCCGAGCATGAATCTTTTTTATCATCTTTACAATACCTCTATTACGCGGCTTGATTTTGACCCCGAAGGCCGTTTTATTGAGGTCATCTGCCTCAACCGTATCCACCATTTGCCACCAGAGTTGATTTCGTAATTATATTACAAAAAGGGTAAGTCCAGGCCATGCCTAGACTTGCCCTTTTTATTATGGTCAATCACGCAGTTTTATGCTATAATGGGGCATCATTTCAATGAGAGGAAAACTAGCCATTATAAGGTTCTGAAACCTTATAATGGCTGAGGCAATCAGCTATGAGCCAAATTGTGATAGAAACCGTTATAAGTGAACTCTTAAAACATAACCCCCTCGGCGACCCGCGCACCCGCCGCGTGCCAGTCTATTTACCTGATGGGTATGACGATAGCGAGGCCGATTATCCCGTAGTTTATTTATTGGCGGGTTTTACGGGGCGTGGCACGTTAATGCTCAACGACTCCGCTTTTGGCGAGACCATTCATGAACGCATGGACAGGCTCATTGCCAGTGGCCGCGTGCAGCCCATGATTTTGGTGATGCCTGATGGCTTCACCCGTTACGGCGGCAGTCAATATCTCAATTCCTCCGCCACTGGGCGATATGAAGACCATCTCGTGCAAGAGTTAGTTCCTTGGATTGACGAACGCTACCGCACCCGCGCCGAAGCGGGCTATCGCGCGATTGCGGGCAAATCCTCTGGTGGCTATGGCGCGATTGTCCAAGCCATGCGTCATCCAGAGGTGTTTGGGGCAGTGGCCTGTCATAGCGGCGACATGTATTTTGATTTTTGTTACAAGCCCGATTTTGTGAAGTTTCTTAACGCAACGGCTCGCGCTAAATTAACTACGCCTGAAGCCTTAGCTGAATTTCTGGCCGCGTTCTATCCTAAAATGCACCCTAAGCCAAGTTACTTTTTTGACCTCATTCATACCTCTGCCATGTCGGCTTGTTACTCACCCAACCCTGACTCACCATGTGGGTTCGATTTACCCATCGACTTTGTTACAGGTGAGTTACGAAAAGAGGTGTGGCAGCGTTGGCTAGAGCATGACCCTATCACCATGTTACAAAACAATGAGCATGTCATGGCTCTGCGCGGAGCCAAGCTGGTTTATCTTGATTGTGGCAATCAAGATGAATATGCCTTACATTATGGGGCGCGGATTTTTGCCCAACGGTTGCAGGCCTTAGGCGTGCCGCATGTTCATCAAGAGTTTGACGGTACACACCGCGACACCGAACATCGTTATGATGTTTCGTTGCAAGCTATTTCTGAGGCATTTGCGGCCTAAAACCCTAACGCCTAGCTGTCCTAGTACACCGTTCATTTAATTATTAGTATATCCGAACAGACAGGAATGTCTGTTCCACCGTTGGTAGGTCAGACATTCCTGTCTGACAATGTCTGTTCCACCGTTGGTAGGTCAGACATTCCTGTCTGACCATATACTAAAAACTAAATGAACAATCCACTAGTACAGCTAGGCATGAGTAACTAACCAGCCGTTATAAGGTTCAAAACCTTATAACGGCTGGACGCACTACGCGTTAAAATTTCAACGCAAGGGGCTAACCTTGTTTTTATGATGTAAAATCGCTACAATGGTAGATAATACTATTTCATTATTTTTTGTCGGGGGTTCTTTCTAATGAAGCTAACAAGTCGGTTCGTCCCATTAATATTGGCACTATTGTTCATGGTCGCCACCCAACCCTTCACCCAAGCACAAGGCGAATTGCCCTCGGTGCGGGTCGTTCACACCTCACCCGATGCGCCACCGTTTGATGTGTTAGCCAACGGCAGGTTGACCTTTCCCCAAGTGAAATATGGCACGGCTTCGGACTATCGCCCCTTTAATGCGGGCAATTATAACCTATTACGGGTATTGACGACAGGCTTAACCTCCACCGCTGTCTTAACGATGGGCCTTGATTTGAGTTTCAATACTCATTATAGTGTCTTAATGTTAGGGCGTGCCACCAATTTGAGCGCGCTCACATTGGTCGATGACCCCATCATGCCGCCGCTAGGTCAAGCTAAATTACGTTTTGTTCATGCTGCCCCTGATGCCCCTGCCGTAGACATTGCGCTTCGAAATGGGCGAGTGCTGTTTAGTAATGTGGCTTATAAGTGGATTGGGGCTTATCAAACGGTGGCCGCGGGAACGTATGATTTAGAAATTCGTGTGGCTGGCACAACCCAAATTATTACGACAATTCCCCAGGTACAATTAAATTCCGCCACCGTCCACACCATGTTAGCCATTGGCCTATTATCAGGCCCGCAGCCAGGTCTTAACGTACTTTTGTTAAATGATGTTTCTAGTGGCTTAACCCCGCCCATGGAGTCCAAATCTTTAGATTTGACTGCGCCACATTACTATTATCACAACTACACCCCCGCCGACCTGAACCAGTATCCACCGCCCGTTTATTATCAACCCCAGGAAATACACCCCCTGAATTATTACGAAGTTGCTCCCAATTCCGCCTATCCCCCTCCGTGTCCTACCAGGCGTTGTTGGTAAACTTGTTAAATAGACCTCACAGGTTTTTAAAACCTGTGAGGTCTGGTAACGTAAGTTCTATAGGAATAAACTATGACCATCCCCATGTGGATGCAAGCAAATGCCTGGCGCGAGATTTTTGCTCGTGCCTTTGAAAATTGGCCTGTTCAAGTCAACATCTCCCCCGAATGGCTCATTAATCCTGAGACTCATCGGCGGCTGAAATTAGATTTATTTTACCCTGATGCTCAGATCGCGGTGCGTTTTGAGGGGATACAGCCCGAAAAGCGGAAAGCCCGCCCTAGCTTAGAGGAAGAAGAACAACAACGCGCCCGCGAGACCGCGAGAGTGGAGGTTTGCCGTGAGCATGGCGTTCATTTATTGTTACTTGATGCCGCCTCAGAGGAAATTGCGGATGAGTTCCTACAAGTAGACCTCATTTTGAGCCAAGCCCAACGCGCCCTTACCGATGTAACCTGGCAAGAAAATATCAAGACCGCCCGCTTCAAAATCGCCCAAATTGGGCGACCTTTAACCCAAATTAACTCTCTTAAAACGTATGCCGATTTATGGGAAGACCGCCAATTTCAAATGGCACTCCCTCAAGAAAATCAAAAACCTGCTGCCGCCCCCACCATTTTTACCGTGGGCATGGATGTCAATCATCAGCTATTTGGCCTCGGTACAATTTTACAAGTTGAGCCAAGTGCCTCCGATGTTATCCTCACGGTGGATTTTTTGGAAGCGGGTAAAAAGATGTTTGCGGCCAGTTTAGTGGCAGATAAATTGAATACATTGTAGGGGCTGAAAATCTTCAGCCCCCACTGAACTGTTTATTTGGTTTTATACTGCGTACCGAATGAAAATGGCACTTTTGGCGTAGGAGTCCGCAATTATTTGCGGGCTGTCCGCAAAGGATTGCGGACTCCTAATCATCATAAAAGTGTAAGTCTCAAACGAAATGCAGTATAGTACATGGTCAGACAAGAATGTCCGACCTACCGACGGTAGAACAGACATTCTTGTCTGTTCGGATATGCTAGAAATTAAATAAATAGTCCCCTACGTATAGATTTAAGTTAACAATTGTTAAGCTACTTGGCAAAATAAGCCGCTAATTATATAATAGGGGGAAATATGTAGGAGTCCACAATTCCTTGTGGGCAGTTCCCTCATAACCGCGCCTAATGGAGAAGTAAATTATGTTATGGCAAAGCTACTATACCCCTGAATCGCTTGATGAAGTTTTAGACTTGCTGGCAGAACATCGTGAAAAAGGGCCTCGTTTATTGGCTGGCGGCACGGATTTAATGGTTGAAATTGAGCGTAGCCAGCAACCCCCCAAAATTGTCATTGATGTAAGTTGTATCCCTGGTTTAGATACTATTTGGCAAGATGAACAAAAAAATATCCATTTAGGGCCATTAGCCACCCATAATCAAGTGGTTGGCTCTAAATTATGTGTCCAAAAAGCCTTCCCTCTTGCCCAAGCATGTTGGCAAGTCGGCTCACCCCAAATTCGTAATCGTGGCACGGTGGCGGGCAATATCGTAACCGCGTCGCCCGCGAATGATACCATTACGCCTCTCGTGGCTTTGGGCGCGACCCTGACCCTGAAAAGTGTGCGCGGCAGTCGCGCCGTCAAAATTGATGAATTTTTCAAAGGGGTGCGCTCAACGGTGCTAGAACCTGATGAAATGGTGGTTGATATTAGCTTTCCCGCGCTCAATGGCTACGAAATCGGCACATTTATTAAGGTTGGCTTGCGGCGCGCTCAGGCTATTTCCGTGGTAAACATTGCGGTAGTTTTGGGCATGTTCGCCGATACCATTACTCGCGCTCGGATTGCTTTTGGTAGCGTTGCCCCAACGATTATCCGCTCTTTTGATGCGGAACGCTTTTTGAGTGGCAAAGTGATGACCCAAGAGGTCATTGACCGTGTGGGGGCGATTGCCGAGCAAACCATTTTTCCCATTAGTGATGTGCGCGGTTCCGCCGAATATCGCCGTTATATGGTTAAAACCGTGACCCGCCATGCGCTGCAATCTCTCAGCCAAGGCACCGAGTCGGACATCTTTCCGCCCAAACCCGTTATGTTATGGGGCAAAACTAATGGCTCATTTAAGCCGCATGAGGGTGGTTCAGTGGTGCATACGGTGGATAAAAATGAGCCGATTAGCACCACTATTAATGGTCAACCGCAGGCGATTAGCGGGGCAAATGGCAAAACCCTCCTCCGCATGTTACGCGAAAACGCGAACTTGACTGGTACGAAAGAGGGTTCGCGAACTTGACTGGTACGAAAGAGGGTTGCGCCGAGGGCGAATGTGGGGCCTGTACGGTGATGTTAGATGGCATTGCAGTGGATAGCTGCCTCGTGCCAGCCCCGCGCGCCCATCAAAGTGAGATTGTTACGATTGAAGGATTGGCGCAAGGTGAAACCCTGCATCCTGTTCAACAGGCATTTATTGATGAAGGCGCGGTGCAATGTGGTTACTGTACGCCAGGCTTTTTGATGAGTGGAGCTAATTTGATGGAAGAACGTAAACGCCCGACTCATGATGATATTAAGCAAGCCATTACGGGTAATTTGTGTCGCTGTACGGGATATTACAAAATATTGCAAGCGTTAGAGCAATCCTGTGGCGTGGTTTCGGCCAAGCCTAGAATGAAGCATAATTAAAATTTGGGTAGCTGATTTATGACTGTAAGGAGGTATTATGACCACATTAACGCTAGAAATGGCTGAGACCACGAATTTAACTGAAACACCCTCTGACCCATACCTTTACGGTTGGCGACAGGTGACGCGTTACGCGCCTGATGGGGAGATGGTGTTTGTGCTTCAGCCCTTAACCTTAGATGATATATTACACCCCCAAGAGGATGACCAACGGATGCACGCGCCTTACCATGAACGAATTTGTCGTTATTTAGCCGATGTTTTTGCAACCTATTTAGCCCATGACCCGACTGTTCAGGTCTTTACTGATTTGCGGGTGGCGTGGAATCATCCTTACATTGACCCGCATACACCTGATATTTCGGTGGTCTTTGGGGTGAATAATCAGGGGCAGGAATGGACTACTTTTTATGAAGCCAAAGAGGGAACGCGGCCAACTTTGGTGGTAGAAGTGACCTCACCCTCCACGCGATTGTTAGATTTGGTGGATAAGTTTGACGAGTATGAGCGCGTTGGCTTAGAGTATTACATTATTATTGACCGTGTTAAACAGCGCAGTAATGTACAACGGCGAGTGTTAGGGTTTCATTGGACACCACAGGGTTATGAAAAGTTACCTTTGAATGAACAAGGTTGGTTGTGGTTAGAGCCTGTGCGGGTTTGGGTCACTTGGGAAGACGATGAAATAGTTTGTTATGATGAACAAGGCAAATCTATTCCTAATTATCTCGCTGTAACCCAGGCCTGGGTTGAAGCGGAGGCTAAAGCTGAGGCGGAGGCTACGGCGCGGGTTGAAGCGGAGGCTAAAGCTGAGGCGGCGGCTACGGCGCGAGTTGAAGCGGAATCTAAGGCGCATGCAGCGGAGGCCAAAGCTGAATCCGAAGTTAAAGCGCGGGTTGAACTTGAAGCCCGTTTACAACAGCTTGAAGCGGAGTTGCGCCGTTTACAAGGCAATAGTTAAATGGTCAGCCCTTATAAGGTTTTGAACCTTATAAGGGCTTAAAGTTGTCTGTGGCGATTTTTTTGAAAATCCTAAAATTATTTATAAGTAGGTCAACATGAGCAATCAACTCATTGGCACATCTATCAAACGAATCGATGCACGCGGCAAGGTCACAGGGGAGGCCATTTACCCTGGTGACCGTAATTTTGGCGATGAATTGTGGCTTAAAATACTCTTCGCCCGCCGCCCCCATGCCCGCGTGGTCAAAATTAATACTAAAGCTGCCGAAACGTTGCCTGGTGTATTGGGCATTTTAACGGCCAAAGATGTCCCCGTCAATCAATATGGTTTGCAAGTCCCTGACCAACCCGTTTTATGCGGCCCTGGCTCCAATAAAAAAGGGGGCGATATTGTGCGCTTTATCGGCGACCATGTGGCGGTGGTGATTGCGGAAACGGAAGAAATTGCCACCAAAGCCCGCGATTTAATTCGGGTGGAGTATGAGGATTTGCCCGTAGTTTATAATGCGGAATATGCCATGTCAGGGCAAGCCCCACAGTTGCACCCCAATGTGGCGAAAAATATCGCGGCTTATCAGCGTATTCGCAAAGGCGATACGGACGCGGCCTGGAATGAATGTAATATTATTATTGAAGGGACGTATCAAACACCATTTCAGGAACATGCCTATTTACAGCCCGAAGCGGGTACGGCTTACATGGACGCTGAGGGACGGATTACAGTACATTGCGCGGGGCAATGGACATGGGAAGACCAACAGCAAATCGCCCATGCTTTGGATTTGCCACCCGATAAAATTCGGGTGATTTATGATGCCATTGGTGGGGCATTTGGTGGCCGCGAAGATATGAGTGTGCAAATCGTTTTGGCTCTGGCCGTTTTGCGGATGTATCAACGGCATGGCAATCGCCGCCCCGTTAAAATTATTTGGACGCGCGAAGAGTCCATGATTGGTCACTGCAAACGTCATCCCATGCTTTTTCGCACGAAATGGGGCGCGAAACGGGACGGTAAATTGGTGGCGGCGGAGGTGGAAATTATTGCCGATGGCGGCGCGTACATGTACACGAGTAACAAAGTGTTAGGCAATGCCGTTATGTGTTGCACGGGGCCGTATGAATTTAGCCATGTCAAAGTGGACGCGTACGCGGTTTATACCAATAATTTGGTGTCGGGCGCATTTCGCGGGTTTGGTGCGCCGCAAGCCCATTTTGTGGCGGAAATGCAAATGAATAAATTGGCCGAGAAAATGGGTAAAGACCCCGTAGAAGTACGGCTGAAAAATTTGCTCACCGTTGATTCTACGCTGTCCGTTGGCACGACTATCCCTGGCGGAGTCAGTTTGGAGAAGGTGCTGCGGGAGGCCGCTTGGCAATCTAACTGGCGCAGTCGGGTTGG
This sequence comes from Chloroflexota bacterium, assembly GCA_020049115.1. Classification (GTDB taxonomy): domain Bacteria; phylum Chloroflexota; class Anaerolineae; order 4572-78; family J111; genus JAIFLK01. The sequence goes on from JAIFLK010000258.1 coordinate 13,732, forward strand.
CCCGCGCGGGGAGAATGACCCTGATTTTCCTGATGAGTTGCCGCGTTTAGTGAAGGGCAGTGGCGTGGCAGTGGCCTTCAAAAATATCGGCTTTAGCTTGGGCTATCAAGAAAATAGCTGGGCGGGGGTTGAATTTCATGGCGAAAGCGATATTGAGCAAGTGATTGTTAAAATTGCGGGGGCAGATGTGGGGCAGGGGCATCACACGGTCATGGCGCAAATCGCGGCTGAGGTTGCGGGGGTGGGCATGGATAAAGTGAAGGTTGAGGCTTCCGATACCGCGTTTACCGAAAGTTCTGGCAGTGCGAGTGCGTCGCGCCTCACCTTTATGGCGGGTAATGCAGTTAAAGAGGCGGCGCAATTTGCGCTCAAGAAATGGCGGTCAGAAGAGCGTCCTGCCATTGCCGAGGCCACCTGGCTTGCCCCGAAAACCACCCCCTTTGACCCACAAACGGGGCATAGTTTACCCAACTTTGCGTATGGTTATGTGGCGCAGGTGGTGGAGGTGTTGGTGGATACCGAGACGGGCAGTATTACGGTGCAACGGGTGGTTTGCGCCGATGACGTGGGCAAGGCGATTAACCCTGAGCAAATTATCGGGCAAATTGAGGGCGGGATTGTGCAGGCGCATGGGTATGCGCTGTTGGAAGATTTTCGCATGGACAAGGGGCAGGTTTTAACGCCCAATTTCACTACCTATCTTATCCCTGGGGTGTATGATATTCCGAAACAAATTGTCCCCATTATTGTGGAAGACCCACATCCCCAAGGCCCCTTTGGGGCGCGTGGCATGGCCGAAATGCCGATGATTCCATACACGCCCGCCGTCGCTGCCGCCGTATTTGATGCCATTGGTATTTGGTTTGATGAGTTTCCTTTGACCCCAGAACGGGTTTTACGGGGGCTAGGCAAGGTGCGGAGTCGGCTGTAAGTTTAGTAAGACCTACAAGGTTTTAGAAACCTTGCAGGTCTTAGGTTTTAACTGAAAGTTGCTAGTTTGACAAAATTAGGATTCAGGCTATAATCCAATAGATATTCGCCTCGGTGGCGGAACGGCATACGCAGCAGGTTGAGGGCCTGTGCCCGATGGGCGTGAGAGTTCAAATCTCTCCCGAGGCATCTATATAAAACAACGAACCCCCTATTACGGGGGTTTTTTGTTTTGCTTAAACAAAAGAGGTTGACGTATTTGCGTCAACCTCTTTTAATATGAAATTAGCTACTCATTAAAAAAAATTAATACGTTCTTTGGAAAGTAACCTCAAAGGAGCTATGAAAAAGCGAAATAGCATTGGTATCACCATTTTCTTCACAGGTGCGGTTGGTGGCAAAGTCTGGGGTGATATGTTCGGCAATGTCGCTCGTGCCACCCATTACTTGCACTTGATACGTTCCTTTGAACATGGCAAAATCAATGTGACCTGCTTCAGGCTGTCCGATCAAGTTAGTTTTAGTTTCGGTTTGTGGCGTAACAAAACCATCTGGTACGGGCGACCATTGGATTTTGATGGGTAGACCATTAATGCCTTGTCCAGAGGGGTCAATTACGTGGACAAATATATGGTGCTTGCCTTTGTTTTCGCAAGGGGTCAATTCCCGAATGCTGACCAAACGGAAATCCACATTGGGCGTGGCGGTGGCTTCAGGGGTGGGGGTGTCGGTGGGCGGACGTGGAGTGCTGGTTTGGGGGATGGGGGTTTCTGTAGGAACACCCGTTGAGGTTGGCGTGGTGGTAGGTGTATCAACCATAGTCGGGGTACTGGTTGGGGTGGTGGTATCTGTGGGAGTTGGCGTATTGGTCGGGATGGGGGTCATGGTAGAGGTACTGGTGGCGGTTGGGGTGTCGGTTGGGGTGGGGGTTGGCGTGGTGGTGGGGGTGGTCGTCTCCACAAAGGGCAATGCAGCAGCCATGCCCGCAACCGCGCCGTCATCGCGCATTTGTTCGGCTATGGTACGGTTATCTCCTGGCAATGCGCCACCATCATTGAGCGAGGCGGCTAAAACATCCATAATGGCCCAGGGGAGCATGATACCACAGAGCCAGACAACGAATAAGATAACGAAAAGTAAACGAAATTTGGCCCCAATAGTACGTTTGGCAAACCACATAGAGACGGAAGTGCGATTGGATGGAGCGGCGGTGGCAGTGGCTTGTTTTTGTAATTTTCTATTAGAAACGGCCTGCATTTGCGGCGCGATCTGGGGTGGGCGTTGTTCGGTAGAGATTGTACGCGGTGCAGGTTTGGCTACGGTTTCTAACGGCGGCGGGGTAGGATTAGACTGAACCACTGTTTTCTCTTTAGGTCGTCGCTTTTTGGCCGCTGTAGGCGCAACTTTAGTTGGCTCGGCGGGGCGGCGGTTAGAGCGATTAGATGTGCCGCTAGTGGGCGCGGTGGGTTTAGAGGGGTTGCGCGGCGGAACAGGTGGCGCGACTGCGGGCATGCCTTGTGTAAATTGCGAGTGAGTGTTGGCGGGCTGAAAGGCTTGGGTGTGTTGGGAGTGAACGTTGGCGGGTGTAATAGGCTGGGTATGTTGCCCATGTACTGTTGGTTTGAGGGGCTGAGTGAGTTGCGAATGATTGACTGGCCCAGTCGGGCGGAGGGGCTGGGTGTGTTGACCATGCACGGCAGACGCGCTAGGGCGAATGGGTGGCGTATAGGCCGAAGGGGGGGACATGGGAGCCATGGGTTGGGTGAATTGGGAATGGTTGGGCGAGACGGCGGGGCTAATCCGTCGTGGTGGAGCCGATTGGGGGCGTGAGGGCGGCATGGGGTGCAACGGTACAGGCGGATTGGCGCGCACGGGTACGGGCAAATTGCTTGGGTTGACGGGCTTAAGGCGTACGGGTGGTAGAGACAGGGCATGCCCTGTCTCTACGGGTAGCCCACGTTGACCAGAAGCGTTCCGCATACGATTCATGACCTCGTCTAACCGTTCACTTAAGAGACGGCTAAAAGTCATGGCGAGCATGGGATAACGGCTGAGAAAGCGGTCAAAGTCATTTTTGGTCAGTACCCAAACTTCACTATCTGTAACTACTTGGGCGGTGGCGGGTTGCCCTTTGCCAGAGATGAGGCCAATTTCGCCCAGAAAGTCACCTGGCTTAAAGGTTTCTAACAACATGGCCCCTTGCGGAGTTGCTACCCAATGTTCAATTTGCCCTTTAGAAATGAAATACATTTTATCGGCAGGTTGACCCGCTTGGTAGATGACTCCGCCTGCACGATAATAATCGGGGCGTAAATAAGAGGATAATTCATCTAATTGGGCGCGGGAGAGGCCGCCTAAAATAGCAATCTTTTGTAAGTGAGTTTCTGAGGTATAATCTTCTGCCGCCTTGAATTGAGCGCGTAAGGCTTGGCTGAGGGAGGCACTGAGTTGGGGATATTTGACCAACAGGTGGTCAAAATCAGCCCGATATAAGCCCCATAAATTGGTGTCAGCAATAGAGTAGGCGGTGAAGCCGCGAGTTTTGCCCGTGAGCAGTGCGGCCTCGCCAAAATATTCACCTTCCGTTAGGCGTGCTAGCAACTTCGTGGGGCGGCCTGGGGTTTCATCAAAAGTATCAACCACGCCAGAGTCGATAATGTACATGGCATCGCCAGGCGCGCCTTGCGGAAAGATGATTTGCCCCGCAGGAACGTGACGTAATAAGAGTAAATTTGCCATGTCATTGAGGGCGGCCTCGTCTAAATTGGCAAACATGCCGATTTGTTTCAGAATGGAAATAGCATGGGCTTGGTCAGCCGTATCTAAGCGGGAACTTAAGTTTTGACTTAAGTTGGTTTTAATGCTAGGGGTGGTTTCTACCAAAGCGGTAAAATCAGTTGGGCTAAGTTGCCAGATGATGGTTTCGGTGGCTGCTTGGGCGGTATAGGCATGGGGCTTGTTGGATAAAACCGCCATTTCGCCAAAGGCATCGCCTGGCATCAGTTCGGTAAAATCATTATCCAATTGGCCGAGCAATCGCACAATGCCCTGGTCAATGAAGAAAATGCCCTGCGGGGCTTCTCCGTCACGGTAAATTGTGCCGTGGGGGTAATAACGGCGCGGGATTAACCGTTGGGCGATTTGGGCTAATTCATAGGGCGATAGATTTTGTAATAATTGTACTTGACTCAATTGCATGGTTAGCTGCGGATGATAAGGCACAATGGCGCGCTCCATCGCTAAACTGAGCGCGAGGCCAATTTCAAAATGCTCATCAATCACCTCGGTCATGGCGGAGGTGGTTAATGCCCAGGCGGTCACATCAGTGGTGGCTTGGGCGGCCATTGCATGGCTTTGACCTAAGAAAAAATCGGCCTCGCCTAACAAACTGCCTGAGCCTAAGTTGGCTAAAATTGTGCCATCACTGGCGACCAGTTTTACCCAGCCTTCTTTAATCAAGTAAAGGGTATCGCTATCGCTACCGATTTGAAACAATGTTTCAGCGGGGCGATAGCTTTCCAGGCGTAACCGTTTGCCAATAGCACGTTGAGCTTCCTCGCTCAAATGGGCAAATAGCGGACTATTTTTAATAAATTCTTCTTTCATCATGAGACGATTAAGACTTACGCAAAAACCAAACCTACCCCCCTTAATCCCCCCGAATCGGGGGGAGATTTTGCTCCCTCTCCTACATAGGAGAGGGTTGGGGTGAGGTTTTTGCTTAAGTCTTGGTTATTTAACTCCTTGTTGCAGCACCAGTTGCCACGCGGGCAAACTGTTCTGGCAAAGGGGTAGATTATTTAAGGTTATTTCGGGTATAGGTGGGGTAGTTTTCATATTAACCACTTCAACCTGATAAGTTTCAGTTAATTTCATTTGAAAATCGGCATAGCCAGGCTCTATTTCGGGCTTGAAACCCGTGAATAAATGATCTTCACCATTCGCCCAACTTACTTTAATTTCGATGCCTGGGATACCTTGACCGAGTGTATCATGAATATAAATTCTCAGCAATCCTGTGTTAAGGTTATCGCAGACTCCTTTAGAATGTTTGACTGCTAAAGGGGCGTTTAGGTTACGGGTTGGAGTGACTTTAGGGAGAAAGGAGTAGGGCGTAGGGAGTAAGGTGGAAGTAATGGTTGGACGTAAGGTGGAAGGAGTAAGGGATAGGGTGGCAGTGACCGTTGAGGAGTAGGGTAGAGGGATTAGGGTAGAAGAAGTAAGGGCTAAGGTGGCGGTCATGGTTGGGGTGGCGCGAGTGGGGGTGTTGGTGGGGCGCGGGGTTGGAGTAATAGTCGGTGTGGTGGTAGAGGTTGGCGTGGGAGTATTGGTTGCTGTGGGTGTGGTTAAGTAAGTTGACATAAGCGGTGATACTTTGCCCAGGGCTTGGGCTAATTCAACCAGTGCAGCGATGTCTCGGATGTCTCGCTCTTGATTTATGTATGCTTCCGTAATAATAATGATGGTTTGGTTTATATTGGGGTCAGCGACGGCGGCTAATCGAGTTTGCGCCTGGTCTAGGTGATGATTATGGGCGTAGGCCAGGGCAATGAGCCGAATATAAATGGCTTTGGCTGATGGGCGCAAATCCGCAGGTGTGACTGGGAGGGGGCGAGGGTCAAGCAGCCAACCGTAGGTGAGTGATAAAGCCAAACCCACCATAAAACCAAAAAGAAAACCGCCCACCCACCAGGCACGGTCATGGGGATTTCGGCGCGGAGTGGGCTTAGACGGTTGAACAACTTTGGACAAAGTTTGGTTTTTTAGGGTAGAAAGTAGGGGCAATGCCTTGTGCTTGCCCCCATTGTGGGTAGGGACAAGCCCTACCCCTACTATCTACTTTCTACCTTCTACCATTTTAATGAGTTTTTTGTAAGGTTAATTCGTAGGCGTAATGTCCACGACATAAGGAATTACTGCTTTTACGACGGAGGCAATCATCCATGTCTAAACAATAGTTAGCCTCAATCAGCCATTCATTCGGAATGTCTTCATCCCAGGTGCTAAGTTTATCACTCACTTGGCTGGTGGCAGGTGCGCCTCCAACATCACTGGTCACATGGAGGGCGTAGCCATTTTTATACATGTCATATTCTAGCTTCCCTGGCCCCTTTTCACCACTCACATGGGGCGGCACGGCCTGGTCACTATCTTCAACCGTTACACCGTCTAACGGATTGCCATTAACATCAAGCACCGTTACGAAAATTTGATGTGCGCCAGGACATTGACCGTAATCAGGATTACGAACCATTTTTTGATGAGTGACCACAAAATCAAACGCGGGTTTAGGTGGCTCAGGCGTGGCCGTAGGTTCAGGGGTATTCGTGGGTGGTTGCGGGACGGGTGTATCAACGGGAACAGGGGTTTCAGTATCTTCAGGCGTGGTCGTTGCTTCAGCGGTTGCAGTCTCTGTAGGTGTGGCGGTTTCGGCGGGAATGGGGGTATCAGTCGGCAATTGAATGGGTGTGGAGGTGTTGGTTGGGACGGGAGTCGCGGTGGCAGCAGGAGTATGGGTCGGGGCGGCGGTGGGTGTGGGTGAAGCCAACATGGCTACCA
>JAIFLK010000261.1 GCA_020049115.1 Chloroflexota bacterium
GTGCGCTCTGAGCCTTCATATTCATAGCCCAACGCCCGTTCAATCAACTCGCTGCGGGTGAAGGCATAGCCTGGATTTTCCAATAAAACTTTCAGTAAATTAAACTCCGTCGCCGTCAATTCAATCGATTCACCATTCAACAACACCTCATGGCGGTCTAAATCCATGATTAACGCCCCAATTTGTAATACTCGACTGGTCAAATTATTGCCCCCGCTATAAGTTCGCCGCAAAACCGAGCGCACCCGCGCCACCACCTCACGTGGATTAAACGGTTTCGTAATATAATCGTCCGCCCCCAATTCCAACCCCACAATTTTATCCATATCATCAATGCGCGCCGTCAGCATAATAATCGGTAATTGTTTTAACGCATTATCCTGCCGCACCATGCGCGTAATATCCCAGCCATCATGGTCAGGCAACATCAAATCTAACACCAACAACGCGGGGCGGTCATGGCGCAAAATTTGCATAGCCGTTTTGCCATCATACGCCGTCAACACTTGATAGCCCGCTTTTTCCAAATAAGTCCGCACTAAACGAACAATATCTTTATCATCATCTACCACTAAAATCGGTTGGCCTGTAGTCATAAACATTACTCCTTCTTGGTTGTATCATGGCTTAGTATATCAGGCAATTGTGCATATTTTGTGCAGAATTGTCGCAGGAGTTAGGCAAAGGGGGGGAAACTATCATTTGCTAATGAATATCATTAATGATACAATATCTTTCATCACACCAGGAGGTCATCATGACACAAACTATGGTTGAAAACGCGCCGACCACGCAGTTGCTCGGCAATAGTAATCTTAAGGTTCAACCATTCTATCATACCCAACTGCCTGATAGAGTTGATAGGGTTGAAGTTGGCTCACCCTATCATACCCTCACCTTGCCTGACCATACCCAATTGCCTGATAAGAATGGAACTTTTGTGAAAAATTTTCAAGAACACCCCCAAAGTATTTTGTTGACCGACTCGATTTTGCCCAAATTGCGCCAAATTCAACCCGATAATCAATTTGCCATTGGGCAAGATTGCGGTATCTATTGGCGACTGAGTGAGCCAACTGAGCCACTTTATAAAGGGGCCGAAGCCCCTGATTGGTTTTATGTACCCAATGTCCCGCCCATGTTAGATGGGACTTACCGCCGTTCTTACGTAATGTGGCAAGAACATGTGGCTCCGTTGATTGCCCTCGAATTTGTTTCAGGGGACGGGAGTGAGGAGCGCGATAAAACGCCTTATCAGGGTAAGTTTTGGGTGTATGAACAAGCCATTCGTATTCCTTACTATGGTATTTATGAGGTCAAAAAGGCGAGTATCGAAATGTATCATTTGGTTTCAGGCCATTATGAACTCATGCAGCCTAACTTGTATGGTCAGTATGAAATTCCTGAATTGGACGCGGCCATTGGGATTTGGCGTGGGGAATATAATTATGCTACCTTGCCCTGGGTGCGTTGGTGGGACAGGCAAGGGAATTTGCTCCCAACGAGTGAAGAACAGTTACAAATCAGTGAGGAACAGTTGCAAATCAGTGAGGAACAATTACAAATTGAACGCCAAGCCAAGGAACAAGAACGTCAGGCTAAGGAATTAGCCCAACAAGAACTAGCTCAGTTACACGCCAAGTTGCGTGACTTGGGCCTTACGATTTAAACAAAAAGGTCAGGCGCATGCCTGACCTCTTTTGGTTCATGGGGCTAGGGATTTCAAACGATTCTTTCTCAGCCTACTCCGTCTCTTCCCACACCGAATGATACGCCCCAATACGTTCAAAATACGTCACCAAGCGTTGATAAAAGGAATTTACTGTAATGGTCGCGCTATCGCCAATGACGATAAGTTTACGTCGCGCCCGCGTCAAGGCCACATTCATGCGGCGAGTATCACCTAAAAAGCCAATCTCCCCTTCAATATTAGAGCGCACCAACGAGATGATAATGACCTCTTTCTCGCGCCCCTGAAAGCCATCCACACTGTTAATTTCAACGTCAGGTTGCTTCATTTCTTCCCGTAAAAATCGCACTTGCGCCGAGTAGGGCGTAATCACCCCAATATCACTTGCCTTCACCCCCGCCGCCAGGAGAGCCGTTACCTTACGAACCACTAACGCCGCTTCCAACGGATTAAGCCGACTTTCGCCGTCTGGCTCTAGCTCTTCATCATAACTCGCCCCCGCCGTATCAATAAAATGAACCGCCGTTTCGGTCAGTTCATTACGAACAATCGTGGGTAAATCGGGCAGCAAATGGTGAATCACTTGCTCATCGGCCTGTAAGGTAGAGTTATAAAACTCATCGGAAGAAAACGTCATAATGTCCTCATGCATCCGATATTGGGTGGTTAATTGGCGCGACACGGTTTCGCCAAAATGCGCCATGAGCCGTTCCATTAAGCTAATATTAAAGCCCTGCGCCGCCGCCTCAAGCGAGATAACGGTAGGTGGCAATTGGCATGGGTCGCCCGCCAAAACCAACCGCTTCGCCCATAGCAATGGAATCCAGGTGGCTGGTTCAGTGCTTTGAGCCGCTTCATCTAAGACATATAAATCAAAGCGGCGCGTGCCAATAATGTCACGGTCAAGTCCCGTCGTCGTGGCGCAGAGGACACGCGCCGAGTCTAAAATGCGCTCAACCGCGATTTCCTCCATGCGGCGCGCATCGGCTAACATTTCTTTGGCCTCGGCGCGCATGGTTTGGCGGTCACTTTTTGTCACATGGGCGCGAGTTTCCTTGCCCGCTTGCTCACGTAATTTATGCCCTTCGCTCGCCAATTTACGCGCTTGCCGCACATCAGGATTATTTTCTACCAATAAATCCAGGGTATGTTCGCGCAATTCAGGCATAACCCGTGCGGGGTGGCCGAGACGCAAAACCTTTTCGCCCGCCGCCAAGAGCTTCTCAAACAGGTTGTCTACCGCCATATTACTGGGCGCGCAAGCCAACACCGTCTCCCCCCGTTGCACCGCCTGACGAATAATTTCGACTAAAGCCGTTGTTTTGCCCGTCCCTGGCGGCCCATGCACAATCGCCAAATCTTGGGCGGTTAACGCGAAGTCCACCGCTTGCCGCTGGGACTCATCTAAATGTGAGTTAAGGAAAGTAAACGATTCAGGCCGATTAAATAACGGGGATTGCTGCCCTAACAATATATCGCGTAACTCAGCTAAACGGTCTCCCCGTGCAATTTGGGCGCGCTCTAGGGCTTGCCGTTGCCGTTGCCGCGCCACTTCATCACTGGATAAATCTAGGCGAAACGTGGCGCGCTCATCCTCCATCTCAGGCCAATCATTCAAGGCCACTTGAATCGTCAGCCGATTTTGCTGGCTGACCACGCCGCGCCATGATTCACCTGCGCCCTCCGTAGAAAGTAAAACGGGTGTGCCAACACCGAGGCGATGCCAGGGCAATTCCTCTTGCTGGTTACGTTTTGCTAACGTCACCAAGACGCGCCCACCTAACCCCGCGACCTCATCGCGGATAACTAATCGTAACAAACAGTTGCCTGTCCGTTCTTCATTTTTGCCGCGATAACGCTGCATGGCGGCAACTAATTGCTCTTCTTCCGCTTTGGCTTCTAAGGCCATTAAGCGCATTAAATGTTCAAAATGGTCGGTGGTAGACATAACCCGTAACTCACTCAATTTAGGTGGCAGGAACTGGGGCAGTGCCTGTCATCTAACGAAATAAAAACTTTCGCTTACGGAGTCCAAATCTTTAGATTTGTTAGATTAGACGGTCAAATCTAAAGATTTGGACTCCAAGTGGATTCTCCCCCCATGATTTAGCTTCGTGGGGTTACGCTTTTATACAACTGGTGTAATAAATCAGTCAGCATGGTTTGCTCGCTGGCCGTCAATGGTTCAGGTAAGGGCAATTGGCTCACTTCGGTTATCAAATCTGGGCTGAGGGCTTGCCAAGTCAGCCGCCCCTCTAGCTCTAATAGGCGCGTCGGTGGGCGGTTGGCATGGCTCACGGCGAGGCGAACATGCCCCATGACTCCACGTTGCGGGTGCAGGTCTAACCGTAAGGCAAGGTAATCTTCATCGTCAGTGGTCACTAAATAGTAATGCCCATCAGGATTAAGGGGCGGTAAACGGACGCTATCCAGGGGAATTTCGGCGAGGCTTTCCCGATATTCTAAAAAGGTATTCATCGGTAAGGTGCGCGCCGTATCTTTAACGGTGGTTTGAATTTCGGCATCTAACACCATGAGGGCGTTTATCAAGGGGTTGGCCCAGGGCGCGGCCAGATGGAGCGTTTTATTAAGAGTTTTGGGCAGAAAACGTTCAGGCAGATAACTCACCGCACTGGGTATCAGTCCAGCAGCAAACTCATGCAGGCGTGGCTCATCAATGAGTTCCTGTAAGGTTTCTTGGGGATTAAGATGTAATCCGTCGGGTTGGATAGTAATAGTCATAAATTTTCCTCTTTTTACGCCAATGGGCGTTAAATGATATTACTCATTTTTATGATAGCTTCATGGTATGATTTTAATCGTAATTAGTCAATTTAGCCTAAGCTGATGAGTGTTTTGTCATTGCTGATAAAGTGACGGTTGGGATTGAGTAAGGAGTCCAAAGCGGCACGCTTTGACCGACTGCTCAAAGCGTTCCGCTTTGGACTCCTTAGCTGGTTATTTATTAAGATGAATCATGCCAACCTCAACAGCCTGGTCAGGGCGGCCAGATTTTAAGGGCAGCCGCGCCCCACTTTGTGGGTCATAAAGCCCCGTTAAAATGGTATAATCGCCAGGGGGCAAGGCCGATAAATCAATGGCATGGGGGTCAATAATCACCTCCCCCGCGTTCCATAACGAGGTTGGGTAATCATTGTTAAGGGGTGGCGCATCAAAGCCCTGTTTCATTTTATCCCCTTGCCACAGTTGAATAAATACCGTGTAATTAGTCGTAGGTTGTCCCTCAGCTTGCCAGGTAAAGGTGAGGGTGCATGGGGCGGTTGCTTGCTGACAGCCATTCATGGTTGTTTCCAGTAAATTGATTTGGTCAGTATACTGAGCAATCGACAAGGATACTGAGCGCGGCCAGGTGGTTGGCACAAGTTTTAATTGTCCCACCGTCGAGTCCGTTGGTTGCCCTTGAGGGTTGAGGGCGGGAATCCCTGGGCGACCTGCTTCATTAAAATTAAATAATCCTACATTGACCAATAAACGGCTGGGCGTGGCTGCTCCGCCATCAACCTGCACGGGGTAGCTATCCCTGAAGATTTGCCCAGGTTGTAAGGTACTTGTCGGGCGCAGACCGAGGCCAGGATAGCTATTAAATTGTCCCACTGTTTGATAATCTCGGCCAATGAGATGCACAAAAACACTGTAATTAGTGGTTATGGGGCGCAGGGCTTGCCAATAAACCGTTATGGGAACGCGCTCCCCAGGGCGAATGGTTTGCGTCTCAATGGTCACGCCAAGCAAGCGCATTTCATCACGATAAACCCAATCTAAGCGGGGCATGGTGGTGGGTAAATCGGCCTCCGTCAGCAGGCGGGGCGGAATGTACGCGGGCGCGACGACGGCGAGAGGTAAATATAATGCAATGCTGAATAGCGCGGCGATAAGGAAGTAATGTCCACCCCCCTTAATCCCCCCGACATCGGGGGGAGATTTTGCTCCCTCTCCTAAGTAGGAGAGGGCTGGGGTGAGGTATTTGCTTAAGTCTTGGTGGAATTTTTTTAGCCAAAATTGCCAACCACTTATAATGAGAATGGCGATTGAACCGAGCGCGGGTAATAATTGCCGCCCCTGAATACCGCCCTCAACTGCGACCAAGCGAGTTAAGGAAAAGGCCAGGGCGACGGGGAATATTAGATGAAGCAAGTAGGGCGAATTTATACCCCCCTTAATCCCCCCGATTCGGGGGGAAAGTTTTGCTCCCTCTCCCAATGGGAGAGGGTTGGGGTGAGGGTTTTGTGGAATATGCCATAGTCCCGCCAAAATTAATCCTAACAAACCACCTCGGCTGATAAACCAGTAAAATTGATAGACCCATGACGGCGCGACAATATTAAGCCAGCCAAACGTGGCCCAAAAAGAGACTTCACCTGAACGCAAAATATAAATGAAATGGTCAAAGGTGATGGGGTCGGGTTTATCATGAAAATAGATTTCATAGAGTTTGGCTTGAAAGAAATCGCCATATAACTGATAGTTGCGCCAATACCACCAGCCGCCAATCAACATGAAACAGGTTGTAATGATGAAACCGTCCCGCCACAGCCAATAAATGGCGCGGGAGTGGTAGCGTGATGACCAGGCCGCTTGCAAAAAGGCCACCACCGCCACCAAGCCCACTGATAAGCCCGTCATTTTTGCTAATGAGACGAACCCTAACACCACGCCCAAAGCGAAGGCGCGCCGTAAATTGGGGCTAGGGCCATGAATGACATAACGTTGACTCAGCCAGATGACTACCGCGCAACAGGCCATGTTCGCAGGTTCATTGGCGACCATAGCCGTAATGAAGGTAAACATGGGTTGGGTGGCTGCAAATAGCGTGACCAGGGTGAGGGTTAAATCATTTGCCGTAAGGTAGATAAATATGAGGGTGATGAGGCCGTAGCCGATGGAGTAGAGGCGCAGGAAGTGGACGGCTAATGTAAGATTATGATAGGGGAAGGCTTCATCGGCGAGGTGGAGGTAATTATTTTTGTTGCCAGGGTCAAGGGCATAGCCGAGGGAGGCATGGGGATTTTTGCGGCCTGGGTCGTAATCATCAAAGCGGCGCAGGTCAAAGGGCTGCATGAGCAATGCGCCGCCAACGTAATAAAGAGGCGGTTGCTGCCCGCCCCAAATGCCCTGGCCTGGTAACATGACGGGCAAACCATGCCCTTCGGCAATGAATTTAACATGGCCGCTGTGCGTCCATTCGTCTGGCCCTTCAAAGATAGGGACAAGGAAAAAGTAGAGGCTGGCGAAATAAAGATAAACGGTGAGGGCAAGGCATAACCCACGATGGCGTGTAATAAAATGATACATGAGTTATTTACGGGGAGGTGGTAAATCAAAGAGGTCAAATAATTCAGCTTCAGTAAACTTACCTTTTTCATATTCGGCAGATAAATCGTCAATAATCGTATCAAAAAGAGTTTGTTTTTGATGTAAAACCTGTTGGATACGTGCCTCAATTGTATTTTTTGTAAATATATTATGAGCAAAGACAGTTTTGGTTTGCCCTGTTCGATAGGCGCGGCCAGTGGCTTGGTTTTGCGCGGCGGGATTCCACAAATGGTCAAAATGAAAAACATGGTTAGCTCGTTGTAAGTTTAGCCCTACGCCACCAGCTTTGGTTGAGATAAGCAATACTTGAGGAGTAGCTTCATTTTGGAAACGGTCAAGAGTTTGTTCTCGTTGTTTATTACTTAAACTACCATTATAAATGGCGGGATTAAACTGTTTTAAGCGAGGCATGATGTGAAGTGTAGTAACTTCAGTATATTGGGAGAATATGAGGGCTTTTTCTCCACTAGCAATAATTGTTTCTAACTCGTCTAAAATGTAATCAAGTTTGCAAGAAGTTTGACTGGCAATATCATAGTTACAAATCTGTTTTAATTTACTAATGAGTTTGAATACATGCATCGGGGTAATATTAGGTTGTTTTAGTTCATTACGGCCAGTTTTATAAGTATGGTCATAAACAAGCCGTTGTTGAGGGGTTAAATCAAGTGGCACAACATGGTTGATTAACTTGGGCAATTCTGTTTGTACATCTTTTATGCGGCGGCGGAAAAAATAGGGCTTAATGTGTTGTTTAATCTCAAGGTCAGACATTTTAGGCTGGCGATAAAACAGGTCTGGTTTGAGGTAATTAAAAATCGTAACCACATCTTCAACTTTGTTTTCGATGGGTGTGCCTGATAAGCCCCATTTATATTTGGCTTGAATTTGGCGAATTGCTTGATTTCTTTGGGTGGTTGGAGTCTTAATATCCTGAACTTCATCTAAGATGATTGCCCCATGTTGGAATTTCGTTTTTAAGAGGGCAATACGTTCAATATCTTTGAGCAAGGTATCATAAGTCGTTAGATAAATAGAGGCAGGGGTTTGCCACATTTGTTCACGCTCATTTTTCGCTCCATGCACTCGTTGAACGATAAAAATCTTAGCTGCCCATATTTCTAGTTCACGTTCCCAATTGCTTAATAAAGAGAGACGACAGACAATCAAGCCTTTGAAAACTTCACCGCGAGCAAAGATAGCCCATAACGCGACAATGGCCTGAATGGTTTTGCCGAGTCCCATTTCGTCACCTAACAAGGCGGCAGGGTGTTTGACTAAAAAAATGATGCCCTGAATCTGGTAATCAAAGGGCTTTATTTTATCTAGCCACATGGAAGATAATTTTAATGTGTCTTGTAATGGTGGGTTAAGGTAAGGCGGGAGTAAATCAAACTCGTCAGGGCTTCTGGTGGAATTGTAATGTTGACTTTGAGTTTTAGTATGATGGGGTTGTGTGCTGGGGTAAATCCTCCCTTTTTGGTTAGGTTTTGCAATGTTTATCGGGACATGGTGAAGTTGGGGCAGAGATAAGCGGGTAAAGACAGGTTGGGGGGGAATTAGAACTGAAATTTGACATAAATTATCAGAAATATGAGAGCGAGTTAATAACGGAATGTTGACATTCGGCATGGAAGCAAACTCACCAAAAGCAGATTTGAGGTTATCACATGGCACCTCAATAATTTTGGGCGGGGGAAGGGGGGAACGCGAAATAAGCCAACTGCGTAATTGTTTGAACATGAAATACCTGGCCTAACGAAAATTGGAGTTTTCGTTTGCTAATGCGTTAAGGGCGACCATAATTCGTTGAAATGGTTCAACTAAATTCACTGTTTTGAAGAAATCAGCAAGCTGATTTACAATAAAAGTGTGATCATTGCTATTATAATAATCAGGATAAGTAACCATTAAGGGGTTAAATTGATTATTGGGCGAGGTGAGTTTGTGTTGCGCTGAGGTTACGTTACGGTCAAAGGGTGTAATATGCGCTAATCGACCTGAAATTTTTTTGGCTAGAGGCAATAGGGTTGTATTTTCGATTAATAAAATATCAGGTTTGTGGCTTAAGGCTTGGTAAAGTGGCTGACCACATAACTCAATATTAATTGTGGGTAGTAAGGAATCACCATAAAGTGTCATTTGAACTGCTGTGGGTTTAACAGGGTAAGTGGTGCGAAATTCCACAGGTTTGCCTTCTTTATCTATTACCAATATTGCACCAATATAACCATCTTTAATTTTGGGGAGGCTGTAATAGCCGAGAGTTTGAATTGCCATAA
>JAIFLK010000313.1 GCA_020049115.1 Chloroflexota bacterium
ACTAAATACTACGGCGATAAACTGATTCTCCGAGAAGGTTGTTTTCTTACTTCTCATTTCTCACTTCTCAATATCGGATTGCCCAACTCGGCATTGTTAATGTCGCCATTGAACAAATAGTAATCTACGACCACAGGCGAATTATTGCTGACTTTAATGAAATAACTATCGCCATTGACCACTGAACCCGACCACAAATGTTCGCCTGTATTATCGTCTCGGTCACGGGAAAGCCACATGCCCAGCCCAAAATGGGTCATGTCATCGGTGGTGCCGCGCGCCCAAATGTGATATTGATTGCCAGGGAATAGCTCAAAATTGACGCGGCTATCAATGAAGCCTGTGCTAGGGGTGGTGAACATGGTTAAGGCCAAATTCTTAATTTTGGGGCCATGCAAATCGCTCAAACGCAGGCTATACCAATGCACACCGTACGGGGCGAGCCGTCCACTGTTGACCTGTTGGAAATTAAATTCTAGGGCGTTGTTGGGGTAAATGCTAATGGGGCTATTATCAGGGGGCGTAACCATTGGCAAGGTTGTTTCGGCTACGGTAGCGGGGGAGGCAGCAACTTTAGCGTTCGGTTGCGGCGGGTTAAAATCTTTGAGGGTGGCGGGTGGCACGGCTAACCAACCTAAATTGTCAGCTTGCGTAAGCCATTCGGTGGCTTGTTCGGGCTTAAGGTTGGCGGTGGCTTGAGCAACTAAGCCCCAAATGAGGCGCGCCTCCGTTTTGGATAAATCGGGGCGGGTCGGCACGCCCTGTGGCGATAACCAGCCAATGGCTTGGGCTTGTTGTAGCCATTGCGCCGATTGCTCGGTAGGCATGCCCGCGATGGCTTGGGCGGTCAATTTCCAACTCAATTGGCGCGCATCCAATGACGGCGCGGCTTCGCTTTGATTAGATTTCGCTTTATAACTAGCGGGAATCGCGCCCGTAACGGCGGGCTTTGGCGATGTGGTTATGGTTTCTGTCACCATGAGCGTGGGTTGCGGGGAGGGTTTGGTGGTGGCTTCGCTAGATAACAATGGCTTAAGGCGGCCATGAGCCAAAATGGGAATGGTCGCGATGAGTAGAATTAACACCATTAAACCATAGACAAATAATGTTTTGTAAGTTAAATCCAGATTGGACTTTTTGCGCGGACGCTCCATGATGACACTCCTTGACTCGGTTGCTGTAAGATGGTAAAGAATAGCTTACCATAAATCAGCCACTCGGTCAATGTTATGTCAACTTGATGCGCGATTTATTAAGTTCTTAGTCATCCGATGACTAGCAGTCATCGGATGACTAAATATAAAAATTTTTAAACCAACGTGCTGGCGAGACGGGCAATGGCGGCGGCCCCGCCTGATTTGGGGCTGTGGAGGAGGAGGGGGCGGCGGTTATTAATCGCCACAATCATTTCTGGCTCAAAGGGGATTTTGACGGTGAGGGGGCGTTTGAGGGCTTTTTCGAGCGTTTCCATCGGCAGACCACCTTGCGGCATGGTTTCGTTCACCACCAAAATAATGCGGTCATCGGGAACGCCTTGCTTGTTAAGAATTTGCAGGGCAAGAAATGTAGATTGAATCGAGGGAATATCAGGCGATAACACCAGGACAATTTTGCTGAATGATTTTAAGAGTGGGGCTAAATCGCTCTCTAAGGTGGCACGGGGCAAATCAAAGAGCGAAATTGGAAAATTGCTTTGTAATAAAGCGGTTAATTTTTTCAATGGGTCAAGGGAAAAAACCACCGCATCCCCTGAAGAAGCGGAGGCCAACAGGTGAATGGTGGTGCTATAAGCCACGAAATGAGTTCTTAATTCCTCTAAATTATTATTATTATTCAGCCCCACCAACGCTCGTCCGACATAACTTGTTGGACGCAACCCTAACATCAACGCGGCATGGCCGCCGAGAGGCATCAAATCAATCAGCGCGGCTTGCGTTTTCAGGGCCGCAGATAACGCCACTGTCATATTGACCGCCAAACTTGTCACCCCTGAACCGCCTCGCAAACTGACCACTCCAATGAGCGCGTTGGCAATATTACTAACATTGCTAGAGGCGGATTGGGTTAATAATTCTTCAATCCGCTTCATGAGCGCCGTTTGGGAGGTATCTTTGGAAAGATAATCCGTCGCCCCCGCCTTCAAAGCTACCTCTTTATCTACGCCCTGGTAACGGGCGGATAACATGATGATAGGAATGTCGCGGCTGTTAGGGTTGGCGCGCACCTGCTCACAAAATTGATAGCCATTCATTTTGGGCATCATCAAATCGCTGATAATTAAATCAGGTTTGCGGGCTTCAACCTGTTTTAAGCCCTCCAGACCATCGTAACATAAAATCGGTTCATGGCCTGCCTTTTCTAAAAATAATCGTAATACCATTAACATGCTTTGGTTATCATCAACCACTAATACTTTCGCCATAAATTAAACTTTTTTGGAGTGCAAACCTTTAGGTTTGCCCCACAATAAACGAGCAAACCTGAAGGTTTGCACTCCAATTTATTCCCTTGCATAGTAGTTATTACTCGCCATTAAGCGTCATCTATACATAACAACTCCACCTTAAGTTGGTTAACTAAGATAATTGAACTTTGGAAATTGACGGTGGGCAAATAGGTGTGTTGCGCCTTCGCTTGTAAAATAGGGATAAACTTTTGGGTATCCGTTAACAGCAATTTCTTAACATCTTGGTCGCCTTTGCGCCATTGGGACAAGCCCTGTATTTCAAAAAATGGCAACGTAATAAAAACTGGCACCTCCAACTGTTTCTGATTTTGCAGCCGTTCCTGCCCCACCCGTTCTAGCACACGAGGTAATAAAATGAAACTTATCTCGTCTTTGGCAATCGCCCCACGCGGATAAGGGCCAATCATGTCGCTCGGTTTGTCAATGGGTGAAATATAAACATCGGCTAAGTTGAGATGGTTCGTTGTTTTATCACGCAAGACATTGATTAAGGAATATTTATTTACAATCACGCTGGCGGAGAAACGGTAACTGCCCGTAAAAAAATCAACCGTCACGCGGTCTATCGCTTGTGAAATTTGACTAACTGTATCCATGATAAACACCCCATTTTAGTTTACCTTAATATACCCCTGGTACTATACTTGCATTGTACCACAATTGGTCTAAAATGCCATTTCATTTTACATACTTACACCATAAAGGAGTCTTCATGAATCTCGACCCAGAACGTCAACAAAAAGCGCAGGAATACGCGGCGATAGGCCGTAAGATTTTTGTCATTGAATTAGTCATGCAACTGGTTTATGTCTTAGCTTGGCTTGGCCTTGACCTCGCCAGCGTTTGGCGTGACCAAATCTATCAATTTACGACCAGCATGTGGCTCACCGTGCCACTTTTTGCTATTGGCTTTAGCCTGCCCTTGATGATAGTGGGCGCGCCATTGGATTTTTATAGCGGCTTCACCTTACCACATCGTTACGGTCAAAGTGAACAAACCTTGCGTTCATGGCTGTTAGACCAACTCAAAGGGTTATTGTTGAGTGGCGTTTTAGGACTATTTGTCTTACAAATAATTTACTTTTTGATGGCCTTTGCGCCCCAAACTTGGTGGCTATGGATGGCGGGCGTGATGTTGATTTTTACCGTATTATTAAGTAATCTAGCCCCTGTGTTGATTTTTCCCCTCTTTTTCACCTTCAAACCGCTAGAAGATAACGAATTAGTGACGCGCCTGACCCAACTCGCCACCCGCGCGGGGACGCGAGTGCAAGGCGTTTTTGTCTTTGATTTAAGCAGCAAAACCACCGCCGCAAACGCGGCCTTGATGGGGCTGGGCAATACGCGGCGTATCGTGCTAGGGGATACGTTGGTGAATCAATTTACCACCGATGAGATTGAAACCGTTTTGGCGCATGAGCTAGGTCATCAAGTTCATCATGACATCATGTGGGGCATGGTGATTCAAACGGGGCTAACCTTGCTCGGCTTTTGGTTGGCCAATGGCCTGATGCAATGGGGCGTAACTTATTGGAACTATCTTGGCTTGGCTGACCCCGCCACCTTACCCTTGTTTATTATTGCCATGCTGATGTTTAGCCTCGTTACCATGCCGCTTAACAATCTGTGGTCACGCTGGCGCGAGGTCATGGCCGATGATTACGCCCTGACCATGACCCACATGCCCCACGCCTTCATCAGTGCCATGACTCGCCTCGCCAATCAAAATCTGGCCGAAGCCGAGCCACCTGCTTGGGTTGAGTTTCTGCTCCACAGCCACCCTTCCATTAATAAGCGCGTGGCGCAGGCGCAGGCATTTGCCCAACGGCATGGTTAAAAAGGAGTCCAAATCTTCAGATTTGACCGTCAAATCTGAAGATTTGGACTCCTTTAACGCCTACAAATTTTGACAAGCGCAACCCTTTGGCGTATAATACTTCCTATATTTGCGGGTGTAGTTCAGCGGTAGAACGCAACCTTCCCAAGGTTGATGTCAGGAGTTCGAGTCTCCTCACCCGCTCTCAATAAAATTACAAAATAGGACTTACGCAAAACCGTTCATTTTGAGGAGTGACAGACGTCCTCGTGTGTCACTATTAGCACGAGGGCGTGCTAACTCCGCGATTTTTGCGTAAGTCCTACAAAAAAGTCGAATGTTATCACAACATTCGACTTTTTTGTTTCCCTGAATTACAATTCTTCGGCAAATTGCCAACTATAACGGTTAAAAACCAGCCAACCGATGATAAAGACAATCACCGAAGTTGCCGCGGTACGGGCTAAAAAATCCAGGGCGGGTGGAGAGCCATAATATAAAATCACCCGATAATTGGCGGTGAGCGAGGCCATAGGGTTAAGAATGTAAACGAGCCGCCACACGTCCAAATTGATGCCAAAAATAATGTAACTTTTTGGGATGATGTCTAAGGGGTAAAAAATGGGCGTGAAAAAGAACCAGGCCAAGAGCAACACATCCATAATTTGTTGGGTATCACGATAAAATACATTGGCGGTGGCGAGAAACAAGCCCATGCCCATAGTGAAAATCACCTGAATCAAGACAATAACGGGCAGGTAGATGAGCCAGATGGTCAAGTGAATCCGAAAGATAAAAATCATGACAAATAACACGGACAAGGCGATGCAGAAATGAACTAAATTTGCCAAAATCATGGCGATGGGCAGCACTTGGCGCGGAAAATAGACCTTTTTTAGCAATCCCGCATTACTCACAATGCTATAGGTTGACCCCATGATGGAAGCCGTGAAGAAATTCCAGGGCAACAGGCCGCAGAGCAAAAATACGGGAAATTTGGGGACGGCGGCGACGGGAGTCATCACCGTAAAGACGATGGTAAAGACCATCATCATCATGAGGGGGTTCATCAGCGACCATAAAATGCCGAGGGCGGAGTCTTTGTAGCGCACTTTGAGTTCACGCACCACGAGGTTGTAAATTAGCTCGCGAAATTGCCACAAATGTAACAATTGCGCGGTTTGGTCACGAATGAAACCTAGCGGGCTGAATGAGCCACTGGTTTCTTCATCACCGCGAATAATAATATGTTGACGGTTTTTGCTTTGAATAGACATGGGTTGAATCTTAGCACACTTTTGGGACATGTGAAAATTAGCTATATTTCAGTTTGGGTGGAGTCCAAATCTTTAGATTTGCCCGTACTACTCAAATCTAAAGATTTGGACTCCATCAACATTTAGGATATTTAGCTGTGCCGTTTCCAATAAAGATAACGGGATATTTCACTCAAGAGTCCTCGCGGCCCCGCCCGTTTGAGGGTTTGCCACCCTTTTTTTATTAACGATTGTTGCCCATTTTCCAGCCCTATCAGGTCAGCCAAATAGGGTTTATCGGCGGCGCGATAGGGCGCGTGACAAAATTGAATGAGCGGCTGCATGACCGTTTCCCATTCATATTGACGGCGCATCCGTGCAAACTGAGGCTGATAATCTTGCCGCAAATTGGGCATTGCAAGCAACTCTAACATGGCTTGGCTAACGGCTTGCGAGTCCCCACTCGCCACCACCCGCCCCAAATTGCCCCGTTCGACCTCCGCACTCATCACATCACCCGCAGTTGCAATAATTGGCAAGCCTGTCCATAGGTAATCTAATAGCCGCGTCCGAAAAGAGAAACGGGACTCCAAATGTTGCCGATGTAAAGTAATGCCAATATCCGCCTCTAACAAATAATTATGGCGGTCAGCGTAGGCCACCCAATCGTTAAAAAAAACATGCTTATCATATAACCCTAACTGTTGGCTTAAGGCAATCGCCTCCGTCACCGCCATCTCAGGCGCGCCCGCCACACTAGGGTTTTTCGTCCCCATGAAAAATAGCTTAATGTCGGGACGAATGGGAGCTATAATCGCCATTGCCTGTAACATGGTTTGCCAATCCAGCCAATTCCATAGCCCACCGCCCCACAAAATCACTTTGTCCTCTGCGCCAATCGTTTTATAAACGCCCTTCATCACGGCGCGGTCATGGCGCGGCGGCGTGGCGGGTAAACCAAAAGGGACAACACTTATCAATTGCGTCATGGCGGGGTCAGCGGCATGGGTGTAGGGGTTGACTCGCCCTAACGCAGCCAAATAGCCGAGCCAGAAATCTTGCAATTTATAACTAGGGCAGAGTAGCAAATCAGCGGCGCGCAATTGTAAGGCATGGACACGCCGATAACCTTGCTGCAAGCAGAGTTGCTCGGCCAGAGGCTTGGTGGCATGTTTTTGCAACCCCTCCAGCAAAAAGGGAATGTATAAATCCACCACCAACGGCTTATCGCTTTGCGCTAAAAAGGGATACAGCGACAACACCTCACCCACCACCACCAACACCTCTGCCGATTGTGTTAGATTTCGCAACTCAGTGGCGGTGCGGCAAAAACGCACTTCAAATTCAGGCGTGGCAGGCGGCGGGGTTGATGACGAATTTTGGGCGAGGGGCGGAATGGCGAGGGTCACGGTAAAATATTGGCTGAGGACGCGGGCAAATTCCCAATAACGAATGGCAACGGGGCCAGCCATGTATGGGCTAACGGTTTGATTACAAACCAGTAAAATAGGCCGCTTCATGCAAACAATTAGGAATTAGGAATTAGGAAAAAGGTATAATTCCTAATTCCTAATTCCTAATTGCTTTTGAACAAACTCCCGCCCCATTTTAAGGAGGTGTAATAATCCGCCATATTGATAATGTTGATAGGCATTATCTAACAAATGGCTCAGGTTTTTGGTAGGCAAGGTGGGTTTATTGGCGCGCATGGTGGGCTGTTGGATAAATTGGTCAAGCGGCTCAATGGTTAGCTCCCAATTGAGACACTCTCGTACTAGCCGTTGGGCATTAGCACTCTTACGAATAATAACATTTGGCTGCTCAAAAATCTCCGTCAATGCGGCCTGAATTGCGGCCTTATCTTGTGGCGATACGACCCACCCCGCATCATAACGGCGCAATAACTCGCTTAACTCCGCGTAATCATGATACATTACGGGTAGCCCACACCACAAATATTCAACGGTACGGGTGGTAAAAGCCAACTCACGCTCGGCGTTATGTGCCATAATGTCTAAGGCTACATGCGCCTGACGATAAGTTTCAATCAACTCGGCATGGGCGGTCATGGGCTGAACAGCGACGCGGAAGCTTTGCTCTAGCCGTTGGAGAACTGTTTTGAAAATATCCTCCTCCATTTTAATGAAGGGATGTTTGCCGCCAAAAAATTTAAGCTGCCCCCGTTGCCGCGCCTCCATCTGACCGATGACCGCCTCCAGCCCCGCCGTCGGGTCTTGCCAGGGCAGAAAGACTCCGCCATAAACAAAGGTTAACTCTGCCGCAAACGTGTGTGCGGGCAAATCAGGCGATAACGAGACGGGAATCACCCCTGTTAAGGAACTGTTAGCTTCAAACCCCGCCTGTTTCAACCAGGGTTCAAAATAGGCGCGCTGTTTATGCCCCGCGCAACAAAAATAATCAGCCTGACTCAGGCCGCGCCATTTTTCCCGTTGATTGGCCCTCAGGCCGCGCCATTTTTCCCGTTGATTGGCCTCCGCCGTCCCCGCTTGACGGAATTGCCTTTCTAATAATAACGGCCCATGTTGGTCTAGGGCAATCGGCACATGAATCGGCTCTAACAAATGGTTCATGGTTGACCAACCGCAAACCACGACCACTTCTGGCGCAACGGTGGAGATAATTTTGTGTAATTGTTGTGGTTGCCACGCCAATCGTAATATATCTGGCGATACATTACGCCCCGCGCAAGCCGCCGCAGGCATGGAGAAAATCACCTCATGGCCGCGACTAATTAGCCCCTGCCCCAATGACCAGGCACGCAAACCCGCGCCCGTAGTCGGCAGACTAGGGTAGGGCAATATATCGGCACTGACCACCAAGACACGCCGTTTCGTCATCTTAAGCCGCCATTAAGGGAATAAGCTCATGCCCATTTTCGTAATGTATCATGCGCGGGACGGCTAACAATGGTTCATGGTCATCATGATGTAATATATCCTGTGCCAACGGCATGATAACCGCCACCTCATCACAAGCATGAAATTTAGGGCAATAAACGCAATCTCGCTTAACCTTACGCGGCAAATTTTCAATGCGCGTGACGTGAAAGCCAAGTTTCAAAAAGAAACCTGGCTTGCGGGTTAGGGCAAACAGGCGTGGGATATTGAGCCGTTCAGCCTCAGCAATCAAATAATTAACAATTTGCCGCCCCGCCCCTTGCCCATGTGTGGTTGGGTCAATCACCAATGAGCGAATTTCGGCCAAATCGCGCCACAAAATGAGCAGCGCGCCCATGCCGACCACGCGCCCCGTTTCCTCCGCCACCACCCATTCTCGAATGGAACGATAAACGTCATCTTCTGTACGGGGCAAAATCTCTGCTTGCCGAGCGTATTCATGGAGTAAAGGCATCATTTCCGCAACATCAGTTAATTGCGCGGCCCGTATTGTTATCATAAATGTCAAATTAAACGGAGTCCAAGGCTGTAGGCTTTGACGGCTCAAAGCCTACGGCTTTGGACTCCAGTTGTGTATAAAAAGTTACCCTACTGCTTCTAAGGTTGCTTGCAACCGTTCAATCAGCTCATCAACTTCATGTTCCTTAATAATCAACGGAGGCAAAATCCGTAGCACCTTCTCCCCCGCCACCAAAACGAGTAGGCCATGATTGTAGGCTTCCGCCATAATTTCCACCGCAGGGATTTTCGTCACCACACCCCACATTAAGCCTCTGCCGCGTACGCTTTCTAACAAGGGGGATTGCGCCACCAACTTTTCCAGTTTACGGTGCAAATGGTGGCCGACAAGTTTAACGTGAATCAAGAATTTGTCATCATTGATATGATATAAGACACTATTCGCCACGCTACAGACAAACGGCCCACCCGCAAAGGTACTCCCATGGTCGCCAGGTTGCATTACAGTAGCGACCTTTTCATTAACCAAAATTGCGCCAATGGGCAGCCCACCGCCGAGAGGTTTGGCAATGGTCATCATATCAGGATTCACCTCATAATCTTGATGCGCCCACAATGTCCCCGTGCGCCCCAGGCCACATTGTACCTCATCAAAAATTAATAAAGCATTGTGTTTATTACATAATTCCCGCAATCCCGCCAAAAATTCAGCCGTAGCAGGGGTCACGCCGCCCTCACCTTGCACAGGCTCAACGATAACCCCGCAAGTGTGGTCATTGATAACCTGCGCCGCACTGTCCAAATTGTTATACTCCGCAAAGTAGCTTTCCGCCACCAACGGCTCAAACGGGGTGCGATATTTGGCCGTTGCGGTTAATGACAGCGCGCCCATCGTGCGCCCATGAAATGAACCTGTAAAGGCCACCAAACCCGTTTTAGCCTCATGTCCCTGCGCCCGCGCCCATTTACGGGCAAATTTCAGTGCGCCCTCATTGGCCTCTGTGCCTGAGTTGGTGAAAAATACCTTGTCGGCCATGTCGCAACTTTCACATAACGCCCGCGCCAACTCCGCTTGGGGCTGAGTATAATATAAGTTAGAGGTGTGCAATAAACCGTCAGCCGCATATTTAATGGCCTCCACAATGTAATAATTTTGATGCCCCAATGCGCTGACGGCAATACCGCTGCCCGCGTCCAAATATTTCCGTTCCTCACTATCATAAACCCAACAGCCCCGCCCATGCGACAACACAAAAGGCGGTCGTTTGTAAGTTTGTAGAATATATTGTTTTTCTAACGCCATCACATCTGCTGCTTTCATCTGTTTATCCTTTATGGAAATTTACGATAAATTTCTCGACGGTGTAATACCCGTTGAAATTCAATAATTTGGTTATCAAAATCCAAATATAAGCCCACACGGTAATCGCCAAATCGCAACTTATAGTAACTCTGATAGCCCGTTAACTTTTGTACTTGCCCATTTAATAATGGGTCTGTCCGAATTTCTGAGCCAAAAGCCATTTTTTCAACCCTTTCTCGGGTGGTTGTGGGCAACTTAGCCAATTCCTTAAGAAAAGTACGGGTGTAATTAACACGCCACTCATTCATGCTTTATCTTCCGCAAGATAAGTTTGATAAACTTGCCAGCCTGCTTGCTCATCAAACGTTTCATCATGAGTTACCTCTTCCATCAATTGCCCCAAATGATAATCTTCAATAATTTCAAGTAATATTTGAGGCGTTGTGCTTAATATTTGAGCTAAGGTAAAAATGGAAATCCGCCAATTATCTTTCAAGCGAATAATCCCGCCCATTTTTTCTTGCTCTAGGAAAGTTAAGAAATTTTTAGGCTCTATACCTAAAATTTCGGCAGAACTGTTTAGGTCTAAAGTAAGTTGTAACATTTTGTGAATTTTCAGGCTTAAGCAACGAATTAAGCAAATTTATTGTTTTTAATTCGTTAAATTCGCGTAATTCGTTGCTTATTTATTATCTGCAATTTTCTCAAAATCATTCCGTAATTTTTGATAAGCATCATCAATCGCTTGTGCTTTGCGGCTTAAATTACCCAAATGCGTTTGCCGAAAAATGCGCCACTCTTCATCTAATGTATCAAACTCGCGCCCCAAACGGGTCAACTCGGCCTTGATTTGCTTGGCCTCCTCTGCCAATTTACGGTCAAAAACCCCCGCCCGAATGAGTTCAATTTTATGCGATAAAGTCAAGGGCGAAACAATTTGTACGCCCCGTTTGGTATATTCCCGCATCATCTCTATGGCCTCCGTTGCCAGAAACCAATAAACCCCCTCCGCAGGAATGTAGGCAAAGGCAAAGGCCGCCGTGCCATCATCAGGGCGCACATAATCGCGGGCAATTTTATCTAAATGTCCCTGCATATTTTGTAAGAATTGCCGCTTAAAACTCTCACGGGCGCGGGCATTATCCGCCGCGACCATTTGACGGTAATTATCCAGCCCAAATTTGGAGTCAATGCAAATCAGCCCCACCGTTGAGCGAATGTAAGCATCGGGAATGAGGCCATTCGGCAGCCGTTGGCGCAGGCCAAACATGCTCGGCGGCAATTGGTCTTGCAAAATCAACTCCAACGCCAACTCGCCCAACGCCCCGCGCGCCGTAGGTACGCGTAACATTTGGTCTAAGGCACGATAATCCTGCCGAATGTCTTGGGCATGGCTGCTCAATTGCCCCATTTTCTCCGCCAAGCCCAACTTAATCCAACTTTGGGACAAGGCCGCCTCTATCTCCGCCGTTGGGTTAGGCTGCGGCTTGAATAACAAATAGGCCACCGCCCCACCTATACCGAGATGTAATATGAGCGAAATAATCAGCAAAATGAGGGTCAGGGTTTCCAAATTCTTAACCCTGCACTAAATCCTGCACGCCACCCACCAATTGATTGACCGCTTGCCAATTATTAAGGGAATAGATATGAATGCCAGGCACGCCCTCCGCCAAAAGGTGACGTGATTGTTGCAAAGTGTAATCTATGCCAATGGCCTGTTGTTCAGGTGAACCGTCAGTTTGGGCAATGAGGGCGGCCCGTAAATCATTAGGCACTGTTGCGCCACATAACGAAGTAATACGCTGAATTTGGGAAAATTTCAAAATAGGCATAATGCCAGGCACAATCGGAATGGTAATGCCCGCTTGCACCGCCCTATCACGGAAGCGCAAAAAGTGGCTATTATCATAGAAAAGTTGCGTAATAATAATGGCCGCGCCCGCGTCCACTTTCAGCTTAAGGTGTTCAATCCCTTGCGCTAAATCTGGTGACTCTGGATGGCCTTCGGGGTAGCCGCCAACGGCAATGTCCAGTTGGTCGGTGTGTTGATGAATGAAGGCTACAAGTTCATTGCCATAGCGAAAATCACGCGCTTTCATGACAAAATCAGGGTCATGGGCGGGAATATCGCCCCGCAAGGCCACGATATTACAGATACCTTGCGCCACAGCCGCATCTAAAAAGGCGCGCACACTCTCACGGGTTGCGCCGATGGAGGTGAAATGTGGCACGCCTGGCACGCCCACTTGGGTATGCACTTGTTGCACTAAATCAAGGGTGCGGTCTTGGGTTGAGCCACCCGCGCCGTAAGTTACCGACACAAAATCCAACGGATAAGCCTGCAAATGGCTCATGCGTTCAGATAAATGAAGAAAGCCCTGCTCTGTTTTGGGCGGGAAAATTTCAACGGAGATAATGGGTTTATTTTGGGTGTAAATTTGGCTAAACTTGACCATGATTTGGGTGATTTATGGATTAACCTGCTTAATAATTAGAGATTAATAAGTAGGTTAATCGTAAGATAATTTTTGGTTATGGAGTGCAACGCTTTAGCTTTGCGCTATAATTCGTTAGGCAAAGCTAAAGCGTTGCACTCCATTTTATAACAGCAAAATTGATTGTAATAATTATTTGTGAGCTAATCATGCGCCACGATAATCGTCCCTGTGCCGTTTTTTAGCCCATCTAAATTCGTAATCCTTACGGCGGCCACGCCCCCTTGCACCGCCTCAATTGCCGAGCGCACTTTGGGAATCATGCCATCAATAATCACGCCTTCAGTAATAAGTTCTTCTACTTGTTCAATTGTAAGTTTAGGCAATAGCATTTTATGTTGTAATACCCCCACCACATTGGAGATGAAAACCAACACTTTAGCTTTCATCGCAATCGCCACCGCCATTGCCACATGGTCAGCATTCACATTAAAAATGCTACCATCCGCGCCGTAACATATCGGCGATAAGACAGGCGTTACGCTTTCATCTAATAGATGTTTGAAGACCTCTGTCCGCACCTGTACCACGCGCCCAACTTGCCCCAAATCGCCTTTATGATGATGTAATTTTTCCGCCTTAAGGCAGGCACGGTCAACGCCCGACATGCCAAAGGCATCCACCCCCGCCAGCGACAGCGAGGCCACCAGCCGTTTATTGACCCGCCCCGCCAAGACCATTTTGACTACCGACAGCGACTCGGCATCGGTCACTCGTAAGCCATCGACATATTGCGGCTCAATGCCCAGCCGTTGTTGCAGGTCGCGAATTTCCTTGCCACCACCATGCACTAAAATCAGCGGCTCTTGCACCGCCGCAATCGCCTCGCCGAGTCGCGCCATAAAAGCCGCGTCGTCTAATTCATGTCCACTAATTTTTAATATCAGCATAAATATTCAGGCAGAATCCGCGAAGGACGCTAAGAAAAACGAAGAAAGACTTAAAAATATGTTTTATTTTTCTTGCATTTTCTTCGCGTGCCTTCGCGGATTCTAAATTAACCCCTCACTTTCATTTACCCCAAACATGAGGTTAAAATTTTGCACCGCTTGCCCCGCCGCGCCCTTGCCGAGATTATCAATGGAAGAGCAGAGAATGAGTTGACGCGGCGTAACGGCAGTGATAGAGATAACGGCGAGATGACTATTTTGCGTATGCGCTATAGTCGCTAATTGCCCTAACGGTAAAATTTTAACCATGGGCTTATCGGCGTAAGTTTGTTGAAATAATTTCTGGATTTGTTCGGCGGTCATATCTTTATTTAAGGTTACATAAATCGTGGAGAGCATGCCCCGACTAATCGGCACGAGATGAGGCGAGAAGATGAGTTTTTCACCCACGCCACCGAGACGGTTGATTGTTTCCGCCATTTCCGCCACATGGCGATGACTTTGCCCAATGCTGTAGGGCGAGAGGTTTTCATTGGCCTCCACAAAATGGCTTTTGAGGGTGGCTTTACGTCCCGCGCCGCTAACGCCACTTTTGCTATCAGCGATGATGGGCATGGTAAGGTCTAGTAATTTTCGCTGTAGTAAGGGATATAACGCTAACAAAATGCTGGTGGGATAACAACCTGGATTTGCCACTAAATTGGCCGCGCCAATATCAGCGCGATTGACTTCGCTCAGGCCATAAACCGCTTCCGCCAACAGGTCGGGTTCAGCGTGAGGCACTTGATACCACTTTTCATAGACCGCCGCATCGGTCAACCGAAAATCCGCTGAGAGGTCTATGACGCAGGCACTTTCTTGCCGCGCCGCCGCCACCGTAGACATACTCGCGCCATGCGGCAGGCAACAGAAGACCGCCTGCACTTTATTTAAGGGCGCGTCCGCCGCCGCCACCAACGGCATGTCCCAACTGATGGGGTAAATATCTCGTAAGTTTTGCCCCGCGCCACTTTCAGAGGTGGCAAAAATTAACTTCACTTGCGGGTGCTTACGTAAGATTTTGATAGTTTCAAGACCCGTATAACCACTTGCGCCAAAAATGCCGACATTTATCATGGGAAATATTCGCTTAATAAATGGAGTGCAAACCTTTAGGTTTGTAACTAGCCTTTATAAGGTTTCAAACCTTATAAAGGCTTAAATCCCCAGATGGAATCATCACGCAAACCTAAAGGTTTGCACTCCTGCAGTAACAAAAAAGCCGACTCCCATAGTCTGGAGTCGGCTAGTAAGCCGTGTCTAAAGCTGCCCAAAACAGCCTTATCCAGACAAAGTATCTGGCTGAGGACGGGGGCGGCGGGAAATATACGTTAAGGTTAACATAGTTGTTATCATAGTTCATGCCAATTTGAGCGAGTTTAGCACAGTTAGGGGAGACTGTCAAATTAACCCGAACCGATTACCTTATCATATACCTCGTGAGTTAAACGGGCGATGCGTGACCAATTAAAGACGGTTTCAATGGCTTTATGGGCATGTAACGTA
Organism: Chloroflexota bacterium; assembly: GCA_020049115.1. GTDB lineage: Bacteria > Chloroflexota > Anaerolineae > 4572-78 > J111 > JAIFLK01. Next base: position 15,153 of record JAIFLK010000313.1, read on the forward strand.
TATTGTTTTGCTTCGGTGGGGTTTTTTAACATATTCAGAATGCCCCAACCTGCTGAGTGGTCATCATTGGCATAAATGGTAAGGCCCGTTTTGCCATGTTCAACCGTTTCGGCCAGGCCACCAATATCGCTGACTATTACGGGACAACCTAACGCCATGGCTTCTAGGGCTACAATACCAAAAGGTTCATATAAACTCGGAAAAATAGCACAATCAGCGACCTTAAATAAACCGTTACGTTCCCTATCTGAAATAAAACCCACAAAGTGAATATAATCAGCCACGCCCAAAATTTGCGCTTGTTGGTGTAGGTTTTCACCTTCTGGACCACGTCCAGCAATCACAAAGCGGGTATTTGGCAATTCAGCTAAAATGCGCGGGGCTGCTTGAATAATGAGATGGATACCTTTTTCATAGACTAAACGGGCAATGCTGAAAACAAGTAGCTCGTCTCTCGTGACATAGTTAGCCCGAAAATCACTCATATTGGGGGGGAAGCCATTGCTTAAGCTCGCCACATTAACTCCATTAGGAATAATATTTAATTTTTCGACGGGCGTTCGAAAAAAGGCTTGCACTTCACGAAACATGGAGTGACTACAAACAATGATTTGGGTGGCGGCAATAATTAATTCATATTCCGCTTTTTCAATGGCAAGTTGCAAATGACTGCTAACATAGCCACGCACCCGCCCACGCTCCGTGGCATGAACAGTGGCAATTAAGGGACATTGCCATTCACGTTGTAAAGTAGTCGCGGCGAAACTCATCAGCCAATCATGGGCGTGGATGATGGAATTGTCCTGACGAGGTAAGGTGTTGGCATAGTTAACTAAAATTTGATTAGCCATGACCGCTTGATGATGAATATCGCTGCTGGCTTCAAGCATAGTTGCCACTCGATGAACATTCACCCCTGCTTCATTGGTACAAGATGTTTCGTGATGAGTCGGTACAGGCGTAAGAATATGTACTTCAATGCCCTGGGCGACCAATGCTGGGCTTAACTCCGCCACATGTTGCCCTAATCCACCTGCAATATAAGGTGGATATTCCCAAGAAAGTATAAAAATTTGCATAACCTCTTTGTCAGGGCGCGATGTTTACGCCTGGATACCTTAATTCAGAAATTTTATAAACCCATACGGGGGCAGCCTGGCGATGTCCATACTTATCAAAAGTAATCTGACCGCTTAACCCCATTAGCGTTATTTGTTGAATGGTCGCTTGAACCGTAGCGCGAGTAAACTTGGTTTCTTTATTTATAGCTTGTTCTAATGAATCTAGCAAGATGTTTGTAGCATCATGAGCTAAAATGGCGCGGGGCGAGGGCGGCGCGCCAGTGATGGCTTGATAATTTGTTACAAATGTGCTTACTTGGGGTAGCTCTGCCGCTGACGGGCCAGGAGAAGGAAAAATAAAGCCATTCGCGGCGGCCCCAGCCACTTGAATGAGTTGTTGGCTGCCTGTATCTACCGTGCCAAAAACATGGCTGGGTGGCTGGGCTAAAGTGGCTAAAATCTCTCCGGCTTCTACCGCTGAGGTAACCAATTGCAAGGGCTGATTTGCTATATTAATTAATGTTGCATCGGCTAAATGAGTCACGGTGAGGGTGTGAGTTGCGCCCAACTGTGCTTTGATGGTTTCTAATTTGGCCTGGGTTTCCGCTTGTGTGGCCGCAACGGAGGCCACACCTGTCATATTGGCAGGCGCATCAATTGACCAGGGAATGCTGACGGCTAAATGACCTTGTTGGTAGATAGGTAGGGCAGCCAGGGTGCTGGCGGAGGAAAAATGACCCACCACGCCCATCACCTCGGGGTCAGCGAGGAGGGCGCGGGCTTGGCTAGCCGCTTCAATGGGGTCATTAAAATCATTCAGGGCGATTAGCTCAATTTGATACCCATGAAGGCCGCCCTGGGCATTGCGCGCCTGCACCGCCAATCTGACCGCAAACAGGGCTTCATAACCCAACTCGCGGTCTATGCCTTCAAAGGGCGCGACCAGGCCCATTTTAATGGTTCGTGGGGCGACCTGACAGGAGGTGAGAAGTGAGAAGTAAGAAGTAAGAAGTAAGAAGTAAGA
>JAIFLK010000034.1 GCA_020049115.1 Chloroflexota bacterium
ATTTTGTAGGGGCAATGCCTTGTGCTTGCCACCATTGCGGGCAGGGACAAGCCCTGCCCCTACGAAAATCATTAAATCGGTATAATGTCTATTTATGCCCTCTGGGTACTCCACTTCGTTCCGTTCAGAATGACATGGCCTTAACTCCATAGCCTAAAAAGATGTGGGTAATAGTTAGCTCCGAGTGGGAGAAGGGAGACAAGATACTCCCTCGCCCTTTAGGCGAGGGCTGGGGTGAGGATGTTAAATCTTGATATACTGAGACTGCTATACCTGCAACTGCACGCTAAAGCGTACCGTCGTCCCCTGGCCCAACTCACTCTCCACCCAAATATGGCCGCCACTTTTGATAACCAATTCCTGACAAATGATTAAGCCCAAGCCCGTCCCCGTCTCCTTCCCCGTCCCCACCGTTGTCACATGTTGGTCAATCTTAAACAATTTCTGCTGCGTGGCCTCATCCATGCCCACACCTGTATCAGTAATGGACACCTCGACATAATGAGGAATGAGGAATTGGGAATTAGGAATTATTAATTCCTGACTCCTAATTCCTAATTCCTCATTCTTAATTCCTATCGTCACCTGACCCCCTGGCGGGGTGAATTTCAACGCGTTATTCGTTAAATTACGAATGATGGTATTCAACATGTTCTCATCTCCATACACCATAACCCCAGGCGCAATCTCATTTAATAACGTAATTTCCTTAACCTTGGCGACCTCACTCAACACATGCACCGTTTGTTGCGCCACCCCACTCAAATCCAATGACTGGGGCTGATACTCCATCCGCCCCATTTGCAAGCGCGCCCAATATAACAAATTCTCTAACAACTCAAAAACCCGCCGCGCCGACCTATCCACGGCTGTACTCATCTCTCGCACATCGTTGGGTGTTAAATTATCCGCCATCTCCATCATCAACTCCAAATTCCCTAACAACGGTAAAAATGGCCCCTTCAAATCATGCGCCAAAATGGAGAAAAATTTATCTTTATCCAAATTTAATTTAACCAACTGTTCATTGGCCTGCTGTGCTTCTTCATACAAGCGCACATTGTTCATGGCGGTGGCGGCTTGGTCGGCAAAACTCCGTAACAACTGCACATCTTCCTCATGATAAGCCCCCACTTGGAAATTATCCAACGTCAGCACGCCCAAAACGGTACGCCCCAGTAACAACGGCGCGCCCATCCAAGCCCGAATCATGCGGCTGTTTTCCCAAACCTCCCATCGTGGGTCTTCACACACATCGGCAATCAAAATCGGTTGTTGCTCACGAAACACTTGCGCCACAGGGTTAATAGAATTGATTGAAATACGACTGCCAATATAACTTTCAGCATACCCCGTGCCCCGAGTCAACACCAGGTCAGACCCATCCTGCAAAAAGACACTCGCGCCATTATATTGAATAACTTTTCGTAACTGGCTCATGATTTCGGCTAATACTTTATCCCTATCCAAACTACTGTTCAGCATAATCGCCACTTGGTGCAAACTTTCCGCCACTAGCCGTTGGCGTTGCTCCGACGTGAATAAGCGCGCATTGGTTAAAGCCACCGCCACCTGCCCCGCCAAAGAACGTAATAAACTAGCATCACCCTCATCTAAACCACCAATATTATCACTCTGCACATCCAACACCCCCACCACCTGACCATCCCGAATAATTGGCACCGCCATCTCCGCCTGAGTTTCAGGTAACAATGGATTAGGCAACCAATTTTCCACCGCCCGTACATTAGAAACACTCACCACCTGACTACTACGCGCCGCTTGCGCCACCAAACTAATCGGCGCATCCAACGAAATGGCATGTCCCCGCTGTTTCATCACCCGCGCCGCCTCGCCCGTCCCTTCCGCCATGATTAATTTCGTTTGAATTGGGTCAACCAAATAAATATGCACATGATAATAATTAAAACTAACCTTAATGCGATTAACCAATTCAACTAATAACCGATTAAAATCAAGCAAACCATTCAACTGCTCACTCAACAAGGCCACCACCTCCAACCGCTGAGTACGCTGTTCCACCCGTTGTTCCAACTCCACATTTAACTTCACCAACTGCTCATTGACCTGCCGCGCCGCATTATATAAACGAGCATTACGAATAGCCACCGCCGCATGATTAGCAAATATTTGTAAAATAGACACCTCGGCCTCATCATATCTATTCGCCGTAAAACTATCCACCGTTAACACCCCAATTGATTCACCCTCTATCACCAAAGGCGCGCCCATCCAACTAGCAATGGGGTCGCTCTCCGTCCACACTCGCCACCGTACATCATGTTTCGTATTCGCTATCAACATACGCTTTTGGCTATTAAATACCATGACTCCAGAGCTACTATCGGTCAACAGCAACGTATTACCCAAATAGGTCGCCGCAAAACCAATGCCATGCGATACCACCAACTGTTGATTTTCATGTAATAAAACAGAAGCCCCATCAAAAGGCACCACCCGCCCCAATTGTTCCATAATTATTTGCAACAATTGCTCCTGGTCTAAGGTACTGTTCAAAACCCTAGATATTTTTCGTAAGCTATCAGATATTTTACGCTGCTGTTGCTGTTCCCGCAACAAAGTCATCAACCGTAAATGGGTCATAATCCGCGCCAATATTTCGCGATATTGAATCGGTTTCATAATATAATCCACCGCCCCAGCCTCAAACCCCTTCACTTTATCCTCTTCACTAGCCAAAGCCGTCATAAAGATAACAGGAATATCTTTAGTTTCTGCATGCGCCTTCAACCGACGGCAAGTTTCAAAGCCATCCAGCCCAGGCATCATCACATCTAACAAAATAATATGGGGATTCACCAAATGGGCTATCCTCAACCCATCTTCACCATTTAAAGCAGTAACAATATCAAAATCATGTTCGCCAAAAAAATTGACTAAGACCTCCAAATTAGCAGGAGTATCATCCACAATTAAAATGGTACTATTTGTAACCATGTTCTTTTCCTTTACAACACCTTAATTTATCTTATTCAATCTAATCGTCGCCCCAGGAGGGCGAAAGTTTTACTTTCGCCTGTCAAAATGAAATTTTGACACTCCAGTTTATGCCCTCACACCGTATAAAATGATTAGCTATTGCTTTGTTCATTTAATTTCTAGTATATCCGAACAGACAGGAATGTCTGTTCTACCGCTGGTAGGTCGGACATTCTTGTCTGACCATGTACCTGGTAGGTCGGACATTCTTGTCTGACCATGTACAAAAAATTAAATGAACAGTCCACTATTGACGGCTAAAGACATAGTAAACCAAAATTCTGCCCCATGCCCCACGTCACTTTGCACCCCGATTTGCCCGCCATGCAAATGCACCAACTCCCGACAAATCGCCAACCCTAAGCCCGTACCACTATAAAGCCGCCCATCAGACATATCGACTTGTTTAAATTTCTCAAAAATTTCGCCTTGTTGCGCTAAGGGAATCCCGATGCCCGTATCAATCACCGCAAAACGGGCTTGCTGGTCACTGAGGCGCGTGACCTTAAGGCTGATTTGTCCCTGAGAAGTGAATTTAATGGCGTTATTAAGCAAGTTTAACAAAATCTGTTTCAAACGGGCGCGGTCAGCATAAACCAAAGGCATGGCGGTTGGTATTTGGCGTAATATTTTGATAGGCTTGTCGGCCAACAAAGCGTTACTTTCCGCCATCACTTCCTCTAAAATTTCTACACTATCAATTGGCTCTAAATTGAGGCTGATTTGCCCCGACTCAATTTGGGAGATAGCCAAAATATCATCAATTAATTCTAGCAGATGTTGTCCATTATCATGAATCCGTTGGACATCAGCCTTCACAGACTCGGCGGCCTCACCACTTAAATCTTGTAATATGAGTTCAGAAAAGCCATTAATGGCATTAAGTGGGGTGCGGAGTTCATGGCTGATAACCGTAATAAATTGCGATTTGGCTTGGTCTAATTGTTGTAATTTGAGAATGGTGGCTTGTTTCTCCGCTATCATAAAATTAAAGGATTGGGTAAGATAGCCAATTTCATCTTGATAGCGCACGGGAATTTCAATGGCCGATACATCTTGATTAGCTTGCCGTACACCATCTAACAACGCATTTAGCGGAGTAACGAGATTGGTACGAAAAAACAACGGGAAGATGATAATAATAAATAAGCTACTAACTATCATCAGTAATAAATGTCCCTTGATGACATTCTGCGTAATTTGCTGATAACTCCTATCATCTAACCCCACTTCATAGCGTTGTTGGTCACGCTCAAACGTATAAGCACTATATTTTGAGACCCTAAAATTATCGTCATAACGCCGAAAAGTGTCCACCTGAAGAGCCGTAACCTGTGCAAATTCATTCACATAACTTACCGCAATGGCGGGGGCAAAGCGACCAGGCACTTCTTGGCGGACTTTATCTTGTATCACGAGATATTGCAACAGGTCAAAATCAACCTGACGGGCAAATAAACGGTGATAAGCAGTGGGTTCGTTGATGGGGCGACTGACAATATAAACAATCGGGGCGGGTAAATCTGAAAATGTTTGACGTAAGATAGCTTGATAAGCCAAAACCACATCGGCTTGGCGTTGCGCCTCTGCTTGAAAATCGAGCTGTTGCGCGGTGATAAGGCCAATAAAGCCGAAATTAACCAGCAAGGCCGTTAAACTGATGCTGACCAATTTTACAATAAAAGTAATTCGTTCAGTGGCATGATTAAGAAATACTAAAAACAAAACAAGGGTCATCAACAGCAGGCCGAGATTAATTAAATAGGTTTCAAAAACAATGCTTATCAAGCCTGCCCGACGGAGTGGCTCACCGAAGCCAGGCAAGAAGCCAATTAATAAGGCTAACGCAAAGTTGCGGAGAGCTTTCGCTTCAGGGGTCGGTGGCCTGAAAAGCATTTTTACGCTTTGGCTGATAGAATTGATGGGCAAACCGCCCCAATAAAGCGATTGGCGTAATAAGACAACCACCGTAAAAAAGATATAAAGGGGAATGATTAAAAACATGAACAAGCTAATCTGGGCCATAGCGACGGTAAATGACGGATTTTGCAGAATAAGCCCCATCAAATAAAGCCCTAACCCCACCATGAATAACCCGCCCAAGCTAGAGCCAAATAACACAATCTTACTTTCGCGCGGTCGTGAATGAATGGGAAAATAGTAGGCAAATTGCATGAAAAATAGTAAACTGAACAGCGCAAAAATAACAATCCCTGGCTCAATCATAATTGACCACATCGGACTAAGAAAGAGAAAAATAAATAGTAACGTTAAATTCGCCAAAAAGCCCATAAATAACCAGGTAGAGGGCTGTTTATGCTTCACTTGGGCTAAATAAAAAATACACGTTAGACCCAAAATAACGAGAGCAAAACGAGGTACGGATTCGTAATTTAAGTTAAATTGGAAGGGCAACATACCAAAGACTCCCACTATCTAGCGTCACCTGAATGAACTTACAAGGACTTACGCAAACACTAAGTCTACCCCCCTTAGTCCCCCTTTATGCCCGAATGGGTACGACATCAGGGGGAGAAGTTGCTCCCTCTCCTACGTAGGAGAGGGTTGGGGTGAGGTTTTACGGACAACGCTTTTATATTCCTGCCACACCAAACGGTCATAGCCCACCGACACCACGACATAACAACGCAATTTCAAAAAGCCCACCCCATACACCTGTTGCAATTTCTCACGATAAATTTTTAGCTGTTTCTTCGCCTTCGTCAAAGCCGATTGCACGGGTTTCAAGGCCAATAACTCAACTTGACTCATGGCCGCCACCTGCTCACCCGTTAATTGATGTTTCCCTAACGGGACATACTTAAACTCAATTAAAATATCTAACAAGGCCGAGTGGCGTAAATCAGGCCGCACCAGCATGATTAAATCCCCGTAATGTCGCCCAATCGCTGGCTCGGAATCCATGATATAAAACGTATCATTAAATAATAAGGTTAAAAATACGGTCTTAATGGTCAACTCATTGGTCGCCTCATAATCCCGATTGGCAAACACCTTAAATTGTTTCCGTTCAATAAATTCACACAGCGGCCCCATCTCCCCTTTTTGATACAATTGCCGCGTCACCTGTCGCGCCTCATCAATCTCTTGACCCAACGGTAACATTAACTCAAATAACTGTTCAGCGTAGAGCTTCCGTATCACCAAATTAGGAATTTGCAAAATCAATTCTTCATAAATAGTACGCTCACGGCTCAACGTGACCACCCCAAAAAAATATAACAACGAGGCCATGAAGGTCGTGTCATGCTCTGGCTTCAACATCTCCACCACCCCAAAACGGTTGGCTAATTGGCTAATCACCAGCGGCTCATGCTCGCCCAAAAGTTGCGTAATGAGTTCATAACCATGCGGCAATTGAGCAATATAAGCAATTTTATTCCTATCCATCGCTAAATTATGGTCTAATATCTGTGACGGAAATTTACATTCGCGCTGTAAATATTTCAAAAAATATAAGACTAAGGTTGGGTTATAAAGTTTCCCCCCCTGTAAATAATTCGGGGATTTAGTCATCAGGTGACTTGAAGTCACCTGATGACTAGACCACATCCCCTGTAAATTTACAGGGGGAAGTTTTTCAGAGCTACCCCCTGCTACAGGGGGGAGGTCATAACTAAAGCTATAGCCATTATAAAATGTTCGCATCATCGTTAAACCCTCCTCGACCTGCTCCGCCGAAAAATGGCACTGTTGACCAATTTGAGCTAACACCGCGGCCACTTCCGTTTCCTTAAAGCCACATAAATCATTAAACTGGTGCATAGAATAGATATTTTCCGAAATATTAAAGCCGCTCGTAATATCACTCATCACCACCGGCGACACCCCCGTAATAAACACACGGTCAATCCCCTGCCCTTCCGTCCCAAATTTAATGGCCCGAAAAATCGTCTTCAGTAGCCCCTCCCCTTTCACCAACGCCTCATACCGTTCATGGCTATCCCCATGCCCCGCCATTAACACCTCATTGGCAAAATTGTCATATTCATCAATTAACAAATAAATCTTATACGGGGTACGCGACACCGCCGCCAAAATTGATTGAAATGAACGTAACCCATCTGTTGGGTCAAGCTGAATTTCGTGGTCAAAATAGTCACGATAGGCTTGAATAAACTGTTCGGCTTGACCATTCAAATGATTATGTAACTGTTGCTTAATCTCAGGAATATCGCCCGTTGTATCAATCAGCGAGAAATTCCATTTCAAAATGAAATATTTATTATGGCGCGGCGTGGGTTTCTGCCCAATGGCTAAATGACCAAACAAAAGGTCAAACTCAGGAGCGCGCCGTATATCGTAATAATTATGCAATACCGACACCCACAGACTCTTCCCAAAGCGGCGCGGCCGCAGAAACAGCAACACGCTGCCCACCGACTCCATAGTCTCAATTGCGGCGGTACGGTCAATATAAAAATAGTCCTCCTGGATTATCTTGTAAAAATCAGCATTACCGTAAGGAAGTCGTATCATTTTAGCCTCCATTTAAGCCACCATAGTCAAAGGTACGGTAAACCAAAACTCGGCTCCCGCGCCAACTTCACTTCTAACCCCAATTTTCCCGCCATGCATCTCCACCAATTGTTTACAAATTGCCAAGCCCAAGCCCGTGCCACCATAGAGCTTCGTGGTTGACATGTCGGCTTGTTTGAAACGCTCAAAAACAAGTTGCTGTTTATCCAGGGGAATCCCAATACCTGAATCTATGACCATAAATTGCATAAACTCCTCCGCCAATTCAGCCTTGAGTTTAACCTGACCCTGGGCGGTAAATTTAATGGCATTACTCAACAAATTTAACAAAATCTGTTTTAACCGTATTTTATCCGCGTAAACAGACGGCAAATTGGCCTGATATTCTGCAATAATTTCAAGGGGTTTATTACCCACCAACGGCATTGATGAGGCAATTAATTCATCTAACAAAGAAATAAGCTCCACCTCTTCACACACTAGCTCCATCATGCCCGCTTCAATTTTAGAAATATCCAAAATATCGTTAATTAACGTTAATAAATGCTGCCCACTGTTATAAATCAATTGCACATCATTTTGAGCATAATCATTTAAAGGGCCATCAATTCCTTGTAATAATACGTCAGAAAAGCCCAAAATAGCATTGAGTGGCGTACGTAATTCATGGCTCATGCTCGTTAAAAATTCCGATTTCAAGCGGTCTAACTCCTGTAATTTAACAATGGTTGCCTGTTTTTCGCTCAATAAACGGGCATTATCAATCGCAATCGCCGTTTGATTGGCTAACGATTGCATTAAGGAAATGTCTTCGTCCGAAAAACGATTGTATTGGTCACTTTGAATATCTAACACTCCTAACAACTGCTCGCCTTTAAGCAATGGCACGGCTAACTCTGATTGGGTATTGGGCAACAAAGGATTACGAATAAAATTCGCAATCTCATCCACATTATTACTAACAAAATATTGCCGCGTGGTCGCCGCCAACCCCACAATCCCTTTGTCCGCCAGCAAATAATGATTTTTAGCCTTAAGTTGCTGCCCCACATAGCCTGAACCTTCCGCCATCATCAAATAACCTGTAGCCTCATCTAACAGATAAACATGGACGTGATAGTAACCAAAACTATCCTTCACTTGATTAACCATCGCCTTCAACAACGCATTAAGGTCAAGAATGGAACTAAGATGACCACTTAAAGTGGCAATTAATTCTAACCGATAGGTACGGTCCATCACCCGTTCCTCTAACGTGGCAGATAATTTTTCCACCTCGGCAATTCTGGCATTACGTTCAGTAATAGATTGTACTAGCTGCCCCGTCATGGTATTAAAAGCGTGTGCCAATTGCCCAATTTCATTTTGCGACACAATCTCCACCCGTTGCCGATAATCCCCCCGCATGACCGCCGTCGCCACCGCCGTTAATTGACGAATCGGCCCCGTAATCCACCTGGTTACACCTAACCCAATACCTAAGGCCAATAAAGCGGCAGCCATCGCCGTAACCACACTCACCTTTTGAATATAATTCAAGGCTGCCAAAGCCTCTGAGGTTTCAATTTCGGCTAATAAACCACTTTGTAACTCAGGTAGCCAACGATGCACCCCAATGACCGCTTTGCCTTGATAGTTATTATAAAAAGCCACCCCTTGAACACCATTCAAAGCATTATCAATCCCATAACTTTGATAACTGACCGTAGGATTATACGGTTCAAAACGACTCGGTGTAATAAAATTATGACTTTCCTTACTCACCAGATACATTTCAGCCGTTTCACCTAGCCCCCCCCGCGTCGTCATAATGTTAGAAAGCGTCGTTAAATTAAGCCGCCCCGCCAACACCCCAATAATGCTACCGCTCGTATGATAAATCGGCTGTGAGACGATGCTGGTCAAGTGACCCCGTTTGAAATCATAATACGGAGCTTGAATTGCAGGTTGTTTCAAACTTAAGCTAAAATAAGGTTGTAGTTTAACAGTCTCCCCGACTTGTAAATCATCGGTTGAAATTCGAATTTCACCCTCGCTGTCATATAAATAAAGTTCCTCGAATGAATTTTGCAAAGCCAATTGGTCGGTCAAAAAATTAGTCACATTAACGCCACGCGGCCCAGCCAACCCCCGACTGAGCAAAATATCACCCATGCGACGATATTGCTCTGGATTAGTGAGAATAAGACTGAGTGTAATTTCACTATTTTCTAACCAACGGCGAATTTCCTGATTTTTTGCCTCAGCCATTGCCGTCATCTGATTAACTGCCTGGTCACGCGCTTGTTGCCCAAATAAATTCAAGGCTAGACCCACCACAATAACTATGGGTAAAACGGCTAGCAAAACTGAATAAATATTAAGTACCAAGCCAATTCTAATATTCGAATGGGTTTGCATTATTAAGACTCCTGGGCCAAAAACATCAATAAATATTATGGTATGAATAATCTATTACCCTGTTCATTACAGTTTATACCGATTAAAAATCGTTGACATTTTGTAGGGGCAATGCCTTGTGCTTGCCCCCATTGTGGGCAGGGACAAGCCCTGCCCCTACGAAAATCATTAAATCACAAGCCCTGCCCCTACGAAAATCATTAAATCGGTATAATGTTCATTTAGTTATTCCAGGATAAGCGGAGTTTTGCACGAGGCTAAAGCCGTCGTGCTGAGAAAACAACGCCTACTGAAGTAGACTAAACCATAATTCCATGAGGCCAAACCAGTGCGCTTTAGCGTACTTTGTCTTCTTAACACGGCGGCTTTAGCCCCGTGCAGAATTGTGGGTAATGATAAGCTCCCAGTGGGAGAGGGCTGGGGTGAGGGTGCTAAATCTTGATACACTGAGTATATGCTACAAATGTAGGGGTTCAATATCTTGAACCCCTACAGTCACCTTCAGAAAAACACTCCTATTTATTGGAACCGTCCTATAAAGATTATTTAGGGGGATTAAGCAATTCGCCTGTATCGGGATTTACACCTGTGGTTAATTCACCATTAGCCAGTTTAGATTCCACTTGCGTGACTTTATTATATAACTCTTCAGAAATATCAGCCTCATGCCGACTCGCAAAAGACAACCCACCATTGGCAACACTTAAAATATAATTACTCCCGCCAGGAAAGTCCGTCAGCCTATTTTCAACCAAAGCCGAAAGCATATCAAATACCCCCACATCCACCCGCTTAATGACACTACTGATGATATATTGAGAGCCATCCACTTTACCATTTTGAAAGGTCGTTAAATATTCATCTTGGTCAACGCCAATGACATAGACTTTTTGTTGCGCCGCCGCCAAAATAGCCCCATTCCCCGTTAACCCCGCGGCCCCAAAAATCACATCCGCCCCTTGGCTAATATACTCTTTAGCTTGCTTGGCCCCACCCTCTGGGTCAGCAAAACTCTCCAGGTAGATCCCCAATACCTTTATCTCTTGACCCGAATCCTTAGCCGCTTGAGCTACGCCTTGCTCAAACCCATGCCGAAAGCGCACTAAAGGCGGATAATCAGGGCCATAAATCCCCGCCACAACGCCTGATTTTGTCGCCAAGCCCGCCAAATAGCCCACTAAAAAGGCCCCGCCATCTTCATAAAATTGAATCCCCACATAATTTTTCGGCCCATTATCCACAAAATGGTCAACCCCAATAAAGAAAGTTTTAGGGTTTTCTTTTGCCACTTTTAAAGGAAACTCAGCATTTTCAACCGCTACAATAACAATAATTTCGGCTTTAGTTTCTAAGCACTTTTGAATATTAGCCTCATAATCCGCCACTTTATCTGAAGTAACATGAATAGCCTCAAGATTATAATCCGTGGCAATGGCTTGCATGCCCTCATAAACATAACGATTATAACCACTCGTTTCTATATCACTCAAACTAGAAGCTAAACAAATCTTATTAATTGCCCCTTGACTAGCCTTATTGGCTTTGGTTGGGACAGGCATGGGCGTAGCCACCACCGTAGCCGTCGCGGGCGGCAAAGTGGAAATAACAATGGGTTGGTCACTAGAGCCACAACCCGATAGGAATAGTACAAAACTTAAGGTCATGCTGAGTAAACGAATAAGGTAACTATACCGCATATTTTTCTCCAAAATCGTAATAATTCAAAATAATAGTGCCATGTTCATTTAGTTTTTTGTACATAGTCAGACAGGAATGTCCGACCCACCAATTGATAACGCGGATGCTCACGTTAATTCGCCAACGGAATGGTGAAATAAAATTCAGAGCCATGACCTTCTTGGCTAGACAACCCCATTTCGCCTGCGTGCATTTGCACTAATTCCTGACAAATCGTTAAGCCCAAGCCCGTCCCTTCATGCCGCCGAGTTTTAGACATGTCCACCTGTTTAAAGCGTTCAAAAACAATCGCTTGTTTATCGGCGGGAATACCCATGCCCGTATCCATGATGGCAAAACGCATTTTCGGCGGAGTAGTTTGCGGCACAGTCACGTGAATCGTGACCGAACCTTGCTCGGTAAACTTAACGCCATTGTCCACCAAATTTAATAATATTTGCTTGAGCCGCGTTTTATCGGCCAATATCAACGGCAAGTTAGGGGCTGCCTCCAACTGTAGTTCAACGGGTTTATTTTTCACCCATAACCCCGCCGCCGCCATAACATCTTGTAACACCTCAGACACATCTAAAGACTCTAACACTAATTCCATCATGCCCGCTTCAATTTTGGAAATATCCAAAATATCATTCAAAATAGTCAGCAGGTGCTGCCCACTATTATAAATCAATTCCACATCATGTTGCGCCAGCTCAGGCAAATCGCCACTAATGCCCAACATTAACAGCTCGGCAAAACCCAAAATGGCATTCAATGGTGTCCGTAATTCATGGCTCATAATGGTGAGAAATTCCGATTTCAGGCGGTCTAATTCTTGTAATTTAACGATGGTTTCTTTCTGCTGCGCCAACAGCCGCGCATTATCCACCGCAATGGCGATTTGGTCACCAATAGATTGAATTAATTTAATTTCCGCCGTCGTAAAACGGTTAACCTGCTCACTTTGCACATCTAATACCCCTAAAACCTTACGCCCTTTCCGCATCGGCACCGCCAACTCAGATTGGGTTTTAGGCAACAATACATTACGTACAAAGTTAGGCACATCATCCACCCGATTGCTCACAAAAGGTTCATTGGTCGCCGCCACTGTCCCCACAATGCCTCGCCCCACAGGTAAACGATGCCCTTTAATTTTAAGTTGCCGCCCCACTTCGCCATAGCCTTGCACCATGACCAATTCGTTGGTAGCCTCGTCCATCAAATAGATATGCGTATGGTAAAAATCGAACTCATTTTGCACCCGATTCACCACATAACTTAACAATTCATCCAAATCCAAAATAGCCGTAATTTGGCGACTAATATCGGTACTGGTCTCCAAAACCCGTGTATAATCTCGATTGAGCGCATTAACTTCTTTCAACTGAGCAATGGTCGCCTTTTGCTCACTCAACAAACGAGCGTTATCTACTGCAATGGCCGATTGGTCAGCAATGGATTGCATGAGCGCGACATCTTCTGCCATAAAACGATTGAGCTGCTCACTTTGAATATCTAACACGCCCAAAACTTGGTTGCCTTTACGTAACGGCACCGCCAACTCGGCCTGCGTCTGCGGTAGTAAGGCATTTCGTACAAAATTAGGCACTTCATTTACATTATTACTTAAGAAAGGTTCGCCCCGACTCGCCACCAACCCCACAATCCCCTGGCCGAGATGCAGCTGATGCCCTTTGGCCTTCAATTGCTTACCCACTTCACCCGACCCCGCTAACATTTCTAATTGTTTCGTCTGGTCATTGACCAAATAAACATGCACATGGTAATAATCAAAACTTTCCTTAACCTGATTAACCATGGTTTCTAACAAATGTTCTAAGTCAAGAATCGAGTTTAAGTGACCGCTTAATTGCGTAATTAACTCCAACCGATAGGTACGGTCAACCACCCGTTCCTCTAACAAGGCGCGAGCTTGTTGTAACTCCGCTTGCAACTGCTTCGCCTCCGTTACATTCCGCACCACCGCCACGACCTGGTCATTCATTAAGGGCGAGAAACGAGCTTCAAAATATCTCAAGCCATTCAACACAGGCATGGCGTATTCAACCTGACAAATGGACTTCGTTTCAATACTCTGATTAATCGCCGCTTGAAACATGTTGGCTAAATCTGGCGGCAAAACCTCAAGCAGTCGTCGCCCCAACAACTGGTCAGGCGGCAAATATAAATCTCCCATCGCGGCTTTATAATCCAAATACGTTCCCTGAGCATCAAAGCGAAAATACAGGTCAGGCAAGGCCGCAAACACCGCCTCCAACTCGAAGGTTTTATGTTGCCAGGCCTGCGTATGCACCGCTATCTCCTGTTCTAGCCGTTGATGATAGAGTTTCTTATCCGTCACATCGTATAAGGCGACAAATAAAGCCGCTTCGCTCGCAAAGGTAATCGGTTGAAACGATATTGTTACCCAAAAAAGCGAGTTATCGGCTCGCCGCACTTGTAACTCATAGTTATGAACAAACCCTTGTGCCTTAATTAAGGCTAACAGATGTTGGCGGTCAGCCGCGTCATTATAAAAGTTAAGCATGGGGCGATGTAATAACTCCGCGACTGAGTAACCGAATAACGCGGCAAAGGGCGCATTAACCGCTAAAACCACACTATCCGCGAGCCGTGTCACCACGACTGGCACAGGTAAAATCTGAATCATGGTTTCAAAATAATTGGCCTGCTCAGGGGCTAATTGCGCTCGCAATTGCTCATTTTCTTGGCGCAATCGGGCTAATTCTGCTTTTAATGCTGCTTCATCTAATTCAAAATTATTCATCAGCTGACCCTTCCTTCATCGGCAATGTAAATTTTACAGTTGTTCCCTTGCCCAACGTACTCTCCACCCAAATGCGACCACTATTACGCTCCACCATTTCTTTACACAAAATTAAGCCTAAGCCCGTCCCCTGCTCTTTAGCCGTCCCCAACGTGCTGTGAAACTCGCCCACCTGAAATAATTTGGCGATATTTTCCTCACTAATCCCCACCCCAGTATCTATCACCGCCACTTCAACATACCCCCCTGAATCAGGGGGGACAGAGGGGGGTGTTTCCTGTGCTGCCAGCGTCACCATGCCCCCATGAGGTGTGAATTTTAGGGCATTAGCTGTTAAATTACGAATCACCGTATCCAAAATATTTTCATCGGCATAGACCATTAATTCAGACGAGATTTGCAAACTAAAAGTAATATTTTTCTCAATCGCTCTGGCCGATAACAAATTAATTGTTTGTTCGGCAATTGGGCTTAAATAAAGTGACTGTGGCGCATACGACAACCGCCCTAACTGAATTTGCGACCATTTCAGTAAATTTTCCAGCAAATCCATCACCTGCCTCGCGGAACGGTAAATACTAGAGGTCATATCCTTAATATCTTCTGGACTAAAAACCTCTACCATTTCCATGAGGAGTTCTGCATTCCCCAAGACAGGCCAAAACGGCCCCCGTAAATCATGCGCCACAATAGACAGAAATTTATCTTTATCCGTATTAGCCTTTTGCAAATTTTGGGTCAAATTACGAATCCGCAAATGGGTGGTTAGCCGCGCTAAAACCTCTTCATGCTGAATCGGTTTGGTCACATAATCCACCCCGCCCACCTTAAACGCCTTTACCTTATGCTCAGCCTCCGTTAAAGCCGTCATAAAAATAACGGGAATATCCGCCGTGCGCGGGTCAGCCTTCAAACGACTACAAGTTTCAAACCCATCAATGCCTGGCATCATGACATCAAGCAAAATAATGTCAGGCCAACCATGCACCGTGCGCTGTAAACCACTTTCACCACTACGAGCCATTAGCACTTCAAAACCTAGCTCCTTAAGATAATTCGTAATCACTTTTAAGTTAGTAGGGTTATCATCTATTACCAAAACCGTATAATCGGGTGGATGTAAGTCACCTAGTATCTCTGCTGACATGGTTTACCTCTTTAAATATTCTTCCAACAACATAATAATTTCCTCTTCTTCAAAATCCGTCGCCAATTGGCGCAAGGTGCGGGCAAACTCAGCCGAGGCCCCCCCCATGGTTTCAAGTTCCATGGCTCGTTCTTTAAGGGCTAATAAAGCCCCTTTCAAAGCTAATTCATAAAGAGTTTCTAACTCTTCGTAAGAAGGCGGTATGATAGGCTGACCCGTTGGCAAAAGCGACTCAGTGGTGGTATTTTCAACTGAGTGAGTGGTAAGATGACTGTTAGAATTTGGCAACGCCAATTCAAACCACAAAGACCCTTCCTGCTCATCCTTAGCTTCAATATGAATTTCACTCCCCATGCCCTGAATTAAACGTTGAGTTAAGGTTAAACCTACATAATGCGGCCCTGCCAATAATGAGGTAACTGGAGGCAAAAATAATTGCTGTAATGCCGCTAGTGGCATCTCAGCGCGGCTATATTGAATTTCAAAACGAATATGATTAAGGTGAGTTTCCGCGTAAGACACCATAACATTCTGTTGGATTAACTGCTCGGTTATGAAATCAACGCGTAAGGTGATGTGACCATGCGAGGTTAATTTTACCACCTGACCTAACACATTAATTAAAACTTGGCGCAAATATCGCTCATCCACCTGCACCCATTTAGGTAAATTCGCCGCCAATTTAGCCTCAAATAACAGTTTCTTCTCCTGCGCCTGCATTTGGATAATCGCTATCACGCCCTGCAAAAAACTCGCCAAATATAAATCCACTGGCTCAAAATCCAAACGATTAGCCTGACTATGTGAGAAATCTAAAATATCATTAATCAACGCCAGCAAATGGCGACCACAATCATAAATAATGGCTAACCCTTCACTTTGCTCCCTCGTTAAAGGGTGACTCTGTTTAAGAATTTGAGCATAACCCAAAATTCCATTTAAGGGTGTCCGCAATTCATGGCTCATATTAGCCATAAACTCGCTCTTAGTGCGATTAGCCGCCTCCGCCACCGCTTTCGCTTGCTCTAACTCCTCCGTTCGCTCAACAACCAATTCCTCTAAATTATTACGATATTGTTCCAACTCCGCCTCAATTTGTTTGCGTTCAGTAATATTACTCACTAGGCCATAAATTATTTTTAGCGAACCTTCCAAACGCACCCGCGCACTATCTCGCACCCACAAAATATGACCATCTGCCCGCACCAAACGGTATTCAACCTCACTATTTTCGCCCTTCATCAAATGATGAAGCTGGCTTTCGGCCCGTTTTTGGTCAGACGGATGAATGACCACTCGCGGCCAAAAATCCCAATCATTCGTAAAATTCATTAAAGGATAACCCGTTAAATACTCTACATGGGTAGAAATATAACGATTAATATACTCCCCGTCAGGCGTTATTTCACTCACATAAATATGGTCACTAATTGAGGAAATAACCTGGCGAAATCGCTCCTCACTTTGCCGTAGTGCCTGCTCCGCCTGTTTACGTTCTGTAATATTAGTGGAAATTCCCGCCACCGCATAAATCTGCCCCTGGGCACCCCTAAGCGGAAATTTAGTGGAAACGTAGGTATATAATACATTATCAAATAAGGCCCACTCCTCCATTTCCTCACCTTGACCCGTTTCAATAACCCTACGATCATTTTGCCTAAATTGCTCCGCAATTTCTGGGGGAAAAATGTCTGCATCCGTTTTACCAATCACCTGCCGACCCAATTTTAACTGATAATGGCGATTACTTAAAATATAATGCCCCGTCAAATCCTTAACATAAATAAATGCAGTTGAGTTATTGATAATTTCCTGAAGCAATTGTTGATTGACATGCAATAAATTCTCAAACTGGTTACGTTGCTCCGTTTGCGCGGCCAAAGAAGCAACCACCTCTTCAAATTGTTTAGTCATATCATCAATAGCGAGATTAAATGGATATAGTTCATCATTTTTTGGCTCAATCATGCATCACTCTCCCATTTTGGTGCGCTGACACCTTGTCGGCTCGCCATTTATAAATAACGTTCCAAAAATTCAATAATAGCTTCCTCGTCAAAATCCGCCACCCATTGACGCATTTGCACTACAAAGGGTTTTAATTCTAAATTGCTGCCCTCAACTCTATCCAATTGATGACCCAGTCGTAATAACGCCCCCATCATAGCCAGCTCATGTAAAGCCACTAACTCATCTCGCGGTGGTAGGACTAGCTCCACCAGCGCGGCGGGAAACGCCTCTAAGGGTTGATGAGCCACTTCCACGGTCACGGGCAGCCAATTGACCACCACTTCAGCCAAAGGCAAAGTAAAATGAAAGGTTGCCCCATGCCCCAGCTCACTTTCAGCCCAAATATGCCCCCCATGCTGATTGACCATTTCTTGGCACATAATTAAACCCAAGCCCGTACCCGTCTCTTGGTTTGTGCCTAACGTACTATGATGAATATCCAATTTGAATAACTTGGTTATATCCATTGCACTCATGCCCAAGCCCGTATCCGCCACACAAACCTCAACAAACTCCTGATTAGCGGCGTGAGATGTGCCATTGGGCTGATAAAGAGCCGCACTCACGCTTACATTTCCCCCTCGGGTGGTGAACTTGAGCGCATTAGAAATCAAATTGCGAATAACGGTATCTAACATATATTCATCGGCATAAACCAAAATGAGGGGCGGCAAAAAGCTATTTAGCCCAATCGCTTTGCTATTCGCATTAGCCATAAACAAATTAAGGTTTTGACTCACCAAATGGCTTAGATTAACGGAACGTGGTTGATACGGCATGCGCCCCATTTGTAAGCGCGACCATTGCAATAAATTCTCTAATAAATTGTAGATACCTTCCGCCGAGCGATATAAGGTTTCGGCCATAGACTGAATTTTATCAGGCGATAATTCAGAAACTTCATGGGTCAAGTGTCTAGCAGTATTTAACAATGGCCCAAAAGGGCCGCGTAAATCATGCGCCACAATGGACATAAATTTATCTTTATCCATATTAAGGCGACCTAATTCCAAATTAGCTTTTTGCAACGCAATTTCAGTCTGTTTACGCTCAGTCAATTCTTGCTGGGCGAGGCTATATAATTGAGCATTGGTTAAAGCCACCGCCACTTGATTGGCTAACGAACGCAGCAAGGTTAAATCGGCCTCATCTAAACCACCCACGCGGTCTGATTGCACATCTAACACCCCCACCACCTTTTCTGACACAATAATGGGAACAGCAATTTCCGCCCGCGTATCGGGTAATAATGGGTTAGGTAGCCAATCTTGGGCTTGCCGCACATCATGCGCCAAAACCACCTCCCTGGTGCGCGCCGAACGCGCCACCAAACTTGTTTCCGTCGCTAAAGGGATGTGATGGTGTCGCTTTTTCAAGGCCACCCCCGCCTGTCCTACTCCCGCCGTCATCACCAAATTTTGCTGCGCGTCATCGAGTAAATAAACATGGACGTAATAGTAATTAAAATATTCTTGAACTTGATTCACCAACTCAGCCAATAACTCATCTAAATCTAAAATCGCATTGAGTTGCTCACTTAACGTCGCCACCACCTCCAACCGTTGAGTACGTTGTAATACTCGTAATTCTAACTCTTGTAAAAGTTGGCGTAATTGGGTGGTCATACTATTAAACGCGCCCGCCAAATGTTGAATCTCTAAAGTGCCTTGAATGGGTGCAGAGAGTTCTAATTGTCCCTTCGCAATTTGAGTGGCCGTATTCGTTAAGTTAAGTAACGGCTTAACCAATTGTTTCGCCAAATAACCGCCCGCAATCGCCGCCCACACCACTACCACTAAAGCCCCCGCCACAGATAAAGCAAGATTAAGCACAATCGTTTGATACGCCTCAATGACTGGCAACTCTACCACCACCGCCCAATCAGGCGTACCCAATGGCACATACGTCGCTAAATTATATGTCCCATTAAGACCTGTAATTATTCTACCCCCTGTTGGGTCGGCTAAACCCTGGCTTTGCTCAAATTCAAGCACCTTAGAAACATAACTTACGTTTTCTTGTCCTAATACACGACCAGTGTCGGCAAAAGCGATTAACTGCCCTCGGCGATCCACCACATAAACCAACCCATGTTGACCAATTTTAATTGACCCTACCAACTCCCACACAAACTTAAGGCTCAATTCCGCCGTTAACGCCCCATCAAACTCATTCACCAAATTAGTCACAGGCACCGCCACTGAAACCAATGGGCTGCCTGTCCGTTCATCAAAATAAAGCAGGCCCATAGCCCGTTTTTTCTGGCTCACTTGCTTGAATAAGTTCGTCGTCGCGCGATTCAGCATATCATCAGGCTGATATATCCGATGGCGAGCCACCTTCGTTAATTCAACACCCTGAGCATCTAATAAAGCCACCTCCTCAAACACCGAGGTCAAACTGAGTAAATTTTGTAACATTACTTGCCGTTCAACCACCGTAATCGCAAAAGGTCGCCCCAATTTAGCCCCCGCCTCTAATGTTCTGAACACTTGCTCAATCTCGCTCGAAACACGTTCAGCCGCTTGAAATGCAACTAATTGCTGTTCAGCCGCAGCCACTTGTTGTTCCGCCCGAAAGTTGAGCAACATCTGAAAAATGGTCGCAAGGGACAACGAAGCCACACTCAACAATACAACCGCAGTGGAGAGTGTGGCCGCTAAAGTGCGCGCTGCTTTCGGTTGGGAATGAGGCGAATTTTCAACTAACATGGGTGATTAATGGCTAGTCATCCGATGACTGCCAGTCATCGAATGACTAAAAATTTAAGGTGTCGCGGGCTTCAAATTATGAATGATAAAATGAGCCGTTTGCCACCAAGTCACTGGATGAATGTAATTATTCTTAGCAGTCGGCCACCCCGTCCAATAGGTACGGTTAAACGGCACAATAAAACTGGTTTGATTAACGGGAATAACGGGCAACTCATCCAGCCAAATTTTGGAGGCTTCAATAAACAAGGGGTCAATTTTGGGGTCATCTAAGGGCAATGAACCAATCTGGTCAACAATTTTACTGTAACTATCCGCAGCGGGGCCAGACCAACGCCACACATTTTGATGTTGCGCCGTCATTTCGCCCACAGGCTTCAGCCACCGAGTATTAAAAATATCCATGGATGACCAGGGTTCACTTACCGAGGCACAGGTAAAAAAGCCAAAGGCCGCTTCAAACTCCCCCATGCCCAAACTATCATTAAAAATTTGCGGGGCCACTGAACGCACCGTTGCCCGAATACCGACTTTGGCTAACTGTTTAACCAACGTTTCCGCGCTGCGCTGCTCATAAATATAGTCCGCCCGCGCCGAAATTTCCAATGTTAAAGGCTGATTCGCCTTACTAAAAAAGCCATCCTGGCCTAACTCCCAACCCACCTCCGTTAATAAAGCTTTAGCTTTATCGGTGTTATGTTCTAACAACGGATAGGTTTTATACAAGCCATCTTGTTCCAATAAATTAACATACCGATTCAGCGGCGGATAAGCAGGAAAAAAGTGACGTGAAGGGAAGGTCGTCCCATCGTAAGCAAACGCAACAATTTCGTCACGGTCAAGCGCATAATTCACCGCCCAGCGCATCCGCTTATCATCCCACGGAGCTTTCGCCGTATTAAACTCAAACGTCCGCGAACATGGGTCAGGCACCCAAGCGTAGGGCAAATCATCAAAATGGCTAATAATTTTAGCGTTACGTTGCTTCATATCTAGCAATGACGTTAAGGACGCATTAAACATGCTATCCAACTGATTATTCGCCATTAACTCCGCCCGTTTCGCCTCATCACCATACGCCGCAAAAATAATTTTCTGGGGCGCAGGCAAAGGCCGCCACCCCGACTTCGCGCCCCACCAATGATCATCCCGCAAATAAACCATTTCCGTTTTACCCACACTCGCCAATTTATACGGGCCAGTAAACACAGGCCAGCCCTTCTTAGGGTCATAATTGGTAAACGTCTTCACATCTTGCCCCTGCCAAATATGAGCAGGAACAAGATTGACCCCACTCCACAACCGCACCGACCAATGGTCAAGCTGAAAGCGAGGATTAGGTTTTTTGAGGATGAACTTCACCGTAAAATCATCCCCCTTCTCCACTTTATCCACCCAGGTTGCCAACTCACCCGAATAAACCAAATCTGGGGCATGGTCAAGCAATAATTTCACCGTGAAAATCACATCATCTGCCGTAAATACCACCCCGTCACTCCACGTAATACCTGCACGCAGTTTCAGCGTCCACACATCCAGGGTCGCGTTAGCGGTCATGCTCTCGCCTAACCAGGGTTCAATCTGCCCCGTTTCATAATTGAGAATGAACAGCGGCTCCATTAATAACTGTTGCAGCCCCATATCCCGCCGCCAATTGGCAAGGGGATTCCAATTCGTCGGGTCAGCCACTGGCCCATCAGCAATATCCAAAATCAGCGTATCCTTACGCTCTATGCCATCGGCTGACGTTGTTTCCACGGTCGCGGCGGCGGGTGCAGACGTGGGCGTGGCCGTCTCAGGAGCAACACTATTACAACTAAGTAACGTGAAGAGTAACATACACACTAACACAGTCAAAACATTCTTACGTAACATACTTTTTTCTCCTTGTTATACAGGGCAGAATTAATTCCACCTGTAAAAAATTCGGTGATGGTTAGACTTCCAATGTCTTGAAGACATCGGAAGTCTGACTAGAAAAGCATCAGCCATGCCTTATCACCTAAAAATTTACAGGTAGAATTAATGGTGAAATTTTGCCCCAACCTCACTCTTTGGCAATGACTAAATATTGCTGCAACAAGGTAATTATTTTTTCATCTTCCAAATTCGTCGCAAGTTCACGTAATAACCGAGCAAAGGGAGCCAGTTTAGCCTCGCTTCGTTCCATCATCATAGCTTGTTGTTCCACATCTAATAAAGCCCCCTTCAAAGCCAAGTCATATAATTTTTGTAATGCAGCCAACGGAGGTAGTGCTATTTGAGTGGAAACAGTGGGCAAATGTTGGCTCACCACCTTACCCTGATTAGAGTCGGCAACGACTTCATAAACCCATTCCAACTTCAAATATTGGGCTAATAAAGCCAATAACTTATCTATTTCAATCGGTTTAGATAAAAATGCGTCACAACCCGCAATAAAACTTTGCTCCCGATTGGGGCCAAAGACACTGGCCGAGACTGCAATAATGACCACTTTCGCTAATTGGGAAACGCCACGTATCGCCTGCACCAATTCAAATCCCGTTAACACTGGCATCACCAAATCAGTTAAAATCAGTTCAGGCTGCTCCGCTTGCGCCAAGGCCAACGCCTGCGCCCCATCTTCCGCCCCAATCATGGCGAAGCCCAAAGGTTTCAACAAATTAATCAACACGAGACGGTTGAAGGCTTTATCATCCACCACTAATACTTTAATCGGTGCAGTTAGCCCATCTAGGCGACGATAGCCAATAACAATTTGCTCAAGGGCTGATTTAACCGTAGAACCCATCAAAGTGGTTGGGAACATCACCTCAAAACTAAATTGGCTGCCCCACCCTAACTGACTCGTAACCTGAATTTCACCGCCCATGGCCTCCACCAACTGCTGACTAATTGATAGCCCCAACCCCGTTCCTTGTGACCGCCGCGCACTATCGCCCACTTGTTCAAAGGGTAAAAATATCTTCTGTAGCTGCTCAGGGTTCATGCCCACGCCCGTATCCATAATCTCAAAGCGTAAGATGACCTTATTATCATCACTCACGGGCGTAGCAATGACTCGCAATGTCACTTGCCCACTATCAGTAAATTTAACCGCATTACCCAGTAAATTAAGTAATACTTGGCGCAAACGTGTTTCATCGGCCTGAATACCCATCGGCAACTCACCTGATATTTCATACTGAAACCGAATGTCTTTTTGTTGCGCCCGCATCTGAATAATGCCCACAATCCCATCCATAAAGGCCGAAAAGAAAATATCCACCGCATGTAATTCCATGCGTCGGGCTTCAATCTTCGCCAAATCTAAAATGTCATTAATCAGCGTTAAAAGATGTTCGCCACTTTGTTGAATAATATTTACCCCGACCTGCTGATTTTGCGTTAGTGCTTTATCGCGACCTAAAATTTGAGCATAGCCCAAAATGCCATTTAACGGAGTTCGCAATTCATGGCTCATGTTAGATAAAAATTCACTTTTCGCTTGATTAGCCGCCTCGGCGGCGCGGCGAGCTTGTTCAAGTTCCGTAATATCATGGTAAAGAATTAACCCCACCACCTGTTCACCCGCAATTTCAATAGGCGAAGCAAATAATTCGACCTCCACCAAACCACCATCCTTACGCGTCCGTTGCACAATCGCCCGAATCGGTTCAGCTTGTTTCATTTTTTCTAAATAGCCCAAAGCCTCAACTCGATTACTTTGTTGTATTACCAATTCATACAAAGGACGACCAATCGCCTCAGCTTTAGTATAGCCAAATAATTTTTCCGCCGCTGGATTCCATGATGTAACCAGATAATCATCCATCGTAATCATAATCGTGGCAATAGGACTATTAAGAAATAATGCCTCAAATAACTGTTTTTCACGTTGTTCCGCCTGAAATAAACGGGCATTCGTTAACGCCACGGCCATTTGATTTGCCAATGACTGTAATAAATTGGCATCACCTTCATCCAAGCCATGCACTTGGTTAGAGTAAACCGCCAAAACCCCGATAATCTCTTGCCCCTTAACAATCGGTACGGTAATCGCGGCCCGTGTTTCAGCCAATAACGGTTGGCGTTGCCAATAACGCAGTTGCCATGTATCAGGCTCATTGACCATTTGCCCCGTTCTTGCGGCCTGCGCCACCAAACTGGTGGGATGGTCAAAACTCAGGGGCGCAGCCTGCGCCAGTAAATCCGCCGCGCCATCTCCCGCCGCGGCCCGTAAGGTTAATTGCTGTGGCTCATCTTGAAAAAATAATAGCACATGATAGTAATTAAATCGGTTTCGCAACTGCTGCACTAACTCTGGCAAAAGTTGGTCAAGATGTAATATCGCGTTCAATTGCCCACTCAAGGTCGCCATGCTCTCCAAACGGTGCGTCCGCGTCGCCACCCGTTCTTCCAACATCTCAAACGATTCTTGCAATTGTAAGGCCATCAAATTGAAAGATTTTGCCAGTTCACCCACCTCATCCATGCGGTTAATATTGACGGATTGTTGCCATTTGCCCTGCGCTAACTGTTTGGCGGAGGCATTGAGTTGTAAGATAGGCCGTGAAACCCATTGCACATTGAAAATCCCCACCAGCACCGCCAAAACCAACGCGGCCAAAATTAGCCCAAACGTAATTTGATTATTAGTAATAATCTGCGCCATAAAATCATTTTCAGGAATAACCACCACAATCAGCCAATCCAAGCCATATTCATCAATGTAAGGAGTCACTTGGACAAATTGACGCTGATTATTTAATTGAAAATCCAATTGTTGGCTATTGGTCAGGTTATGCAAATCACCAAACACATTAAGCAAATATTGCGTGGTCGCATGTACCAACGGGGCTTGGCTATCTATCGCTGGCAGCCGCTTCCCAGAATCCGTTTGTAACAAAGCCTCCTTGACCGAACTCGCCACCAAATCACCTGACCGTTCCATGATAAAGGTTTTCCCATTACGCCCAACTTTCAGGCTCTGCAAAAAATCACTCATCTGCGCCAACGTCAGGTTCGCCCCCGCCACCGCAATCAATTGACCCTGCTCGTCATAAAGGGGTTGGTTGGCAGAAATGGCTAACGCACTATTGGAAAAATAGGCATAAATGGCCGACCAAGTAGGCTTGGCAGCCTGCACAGAGGCTTTATACCAGGGACGTTGGCGCGGGTCATAAGCAGGACGCTCTTGCGCCATTTCCCGCAATTGCCCGTGGTCATCGGTTATCCAAAGTTGTAAATTGCCCTTCGTGGCTTTACCCGCCATGCCTACGCGAATAGAGCCATCCTCTTGCCGTTGAGCTTCACTATATTCTGCCTGCTCCGTCCCCAAAGCAATCAAATTAACCCCATCAAACAAATGTAATTGATGCCAATAATAGGTGCGAATATGGGGCATGTCGGCTAAATCTAAATAACCTAAACGAATCGCCTCCGCATTAAGACGGTTAACGAGGTGAGGCGTTTCCAAATAACTATTAAGTTTTTGCTCAATGCGCGCCGTCGTTTCATTTCTTAACTGACTCGCCACATCATTAATGGCCGTCTGACTATTACGAAAAGAAAGATACCCCGTTAAGCCGACCACCAAGACAATAAGCAGCACAAAGGGGACAATTAAAACTGTGCGTAATGACAAACGAGCCAATAATTCAGTTTGGTTGAATCTAAGATGTTCCATAGCTACTCCCCAATTGCGGCAGCGTAAATTTAACCGTTGTCCCCTGCCCTAATTCACCCTCAATCCAAATTTGACCCCCATTTTGCACCACCATTTCGTAACAAATCTTTAGACCCAAACCCGTTCCCTGCTCTTTAGCCGTACCAATGGTCGTCACATGCTGGTCAATTTTGAATAATCGCTGTTTAGTTCTCTCATCCACCCCCACGCCCGTATCAGTCACCGCGACCTCAATGAAATCAGGGGCTAATTTAACCGCCCCAATCGTCACTTCTCCCCCCTGGGGCGTAAATTTGATGGCATTGGAGATAAGATTACGCACTACGGTATCTAACATATATTGGTCAGCATAAGCAAATAAATCGTCTGCCATAGTTGATATTAACTTTATATTTTTATCTGTGGCATTGCCATTTAACAGACTCAGGTTATTTCTGACCACCAATTTAAGATTAACCGCCTCTGGTTTAGCCTTCATTTGCCGCTGCTGTAACCTAGCCCAATGTAACAAATTTTCCAATAAAGCAAACACATTTTTTGCCGATAAATTAATCACTTCAGCCATCTGTTTTAATTGCGTTCGCGTCAACGACTCCGTCAATTGCATCATTAAATCAGACGCACCTAACAACGGCATAAAAGGACCTTTCAAATCATGTGCCATGATGGAAAAAAATTTATCTTTATCCGCATTGAGTTTAGCCAATTGTTCATTGGCCTGTTGCAAAGCGGCCTCCGCCCGTTTACGTTCCGCCAACTCTTGCTGCGCTAGTTGATAAAGCTGCACATTTTCAATCGCGGCCGCCGCTTGCGTCGCTAAAGCCATCAATAAATCAATGTCATGTTGCGTAAAAACACGCTTTTCTAGCCGATTAATCGCCGTAATTGTGCCAATAACAGTATCTTTCGTCATCAATGGCACCACCACCAACGGCCCAATATTCAATTGTCGCCGCCGTTTGCGCGTGGCCTCTGGCTCAATCCCATCATCAGGATGAAGTGAAATAATGGAATGTTTTGTTCTAAAAACTAAGCCACTAATGCCATCATGTAACTCCTGATAAGTCATCGGCAAGTGGTCATCCACCGTGCCATGTTGAACCGCTAACAAAATAGTTTGTTTTTCATGGTCAACCAAATATAAAATCATTTGGTCAGCATGAACCAAATTATTAAAGTGTGTTATTAAATTTTGACAAATGGTCTCTAGTTCACGCGCCCCCAAAATAGCTTGAGCCGCCTTGAATAAACCTTCCGTCTCTCGTAAGGCCGTCTCTAAATCATGGGTATAAGTCGCTACTTGCTCTTGTAAAGTCACGATAAATTTCCTCTATTGATACGTAGGAGAGAGAGCAAAATAAATTAAAGTCTCAATATAGTAAAAACTCTGACAATTCATGCACTATTGCCAGAGTTTCAGTTTGAGCTGGTTGAGCCTTAACAAACCAACTTAAACTGAGGCTCACCATTATGCCTTGAACTGCCCCTTGTTCAAGTACTATTATCATGAAATTTTACCTTTATACACAAACTTCCCCCCCTCTCTCCCCCCCAAAGGGAGGGAAGTTTTGCTCCCTCTCCCATAGGGAGAGGGCTGGGGTGAGGGGTTTGCGTAAATCCTATTCTTAAATAATCGTTAGTTATCCGCGCACTTGGTTATTTCTCTGCACCGTAAATTTGACCGTCGTCCCCTGCCCCAACTCACTCTCCACCCAGATACGGCCCGCATTACGCTCCACCATTTCTTTACATAAAATTAAGCCCAAGCCCGTCCCCTTCTCATTCGCCGTGCCAGTAGTGCTATGATGAACCCCTGTTTGAAATAGTTTTGCCTTATCCTCAGAACTCATCCCCACCCCCGTATCATTAACCGACACTTCAATGCCCCCCCCTGAATCACCCCCAACAGAGGTAGCTACTTGACGAGCAGAAATAGTCACCTGCCCCGCCGAAGGCGTAAATTTCAGCGCGTTGTTCGTTAAATTACGGATAACCGTGTTAAGCATATTTTCATCGCCATAAATCCAAGTATCATGGGCGACGGTACTTTGTAACACAATGCCCTTACTTTTCGCCGTTTCACTTAATAAATTAACCGTCTCCGCCGCCAAATGTTGCAAATCAATCCGCTTCGGTTCATATTCAATCCGCCCCATTTGCAGCCGCGACCATTGCAATAGGTTTTCGAGCAAACTCAAAATCTGTTTGCCAGAACGGTGAATAGCCGCGCTCATAGCAATAACCTCCGTTGGCGGCAACGTTTCCGCCAATTCCATCAACAATTCGGCATGCCCAAGCAATGGTTGGAAAGGGCCTTTTAGGTCATGTGCCACAATTGAGAAAAACTTATCTTTATCTGCATTCAAACGACTCAATTCTTCATTGGCCTTTTGCATGGCCGCTTCCATCTGCTTACGCTCAGTAATATCATGGGTAATAGAATTACGGCCTGTTAACTGTCCCTTTTTGTCATAATGAAAAGTAATATTCCAAAACAGGTGAAAAACCTCACCACTGATACGATTGACCTGACGATTTTCAAAGGTAGCTGTAAAAGCATGTTGTTGCTCCCAAGCAGTAAAGGCTTGCTCCGTGCGCTCACGGTCATCAGGATGGGTAAAATCAATCGCCTTTAAGCCAAAACAAGCCGTCGGGCTAAGACCATAAATTTTCTTCGCCATGTGATTAACATAAGTGAAGTAACCCTCCCGATTAACCTGGGTGATAAGATTATCTGTCCCTTCAACCACCTCCCGAAATTTAGCTTCACTTTCACGCAATTCAACATATAAGGCGTTCATGCCTTCATAAAGTTTAGCATTTTCTAAAGAAATAGCGACCTGTCCCGCAAGAGAACGTAATAAATTCGCGTCATTTTCATCAAAACTTGCCAACTTAATTTCACATACATTTAATACCCCTAACACTTCACTTACGGCAATAATTGGCACAGTCATCTCACAGCTAAATTGCACCCCCGCCGCCGACGGCCCATTATTTACCAACATCACCTCACCCATACGGGCCGATTGTGCCACCAAACTATTTTCATCACCCAAAGAAATCGTATGTTGGGGCAGCCAGGCACTATCATCACTTTGCCCCGCTTTCATAATTAATTGGTCATGGGCATCATCTAAGATATAAACTTGAACTTGATAATAGCCAAAATTATCCTTAATTTGATGCACTAACTCCACTAAAAGTTGGTCAAAGTCAATAATAATATTCAACCGTTCACTAAGTAACGCAATCACTTCGAGTTGCCGCGTTCTATTTTGCACCAATTGTTCTAAATGATTTCGATATTGACTTAACTCCTTATCTAACTGCTTTTGGTGGCTAATATCCCGTACTACTAAAACCGCAAAACTCCCATGGTGGCTCTGCGTTTTAAGCGCAACCCGTCGCATCTGCCCATGCAGATAGCGGTCTAAATAACCGTCATAAAACTCAAGTTCCGCCGACTGCCCCAAGAGTATTTGTTGCCACCCTTGCTCTAACCAGGTCAGCAAAGGGCATAATTCCCCTTCGCAATCAGGGTGTAATAATTGATGCGCCAACTTACCTTTAAGATGAACCACTGCGCCTAAGCCCCAGGTTTCAATGGTACGATTAGCTCGTACCACCCGTTGCTGCTCATCCAATAAACAAATTAACTCAGGTAAAGCGTCGGCTGTCGCCTCCCATTCCTGTTTAGCTTGCTCAATTTGCGCCCAACTATCGCCATAATTAGCCGCTTGCAATTCTAATTCAGCCACTCGCTGCCGCAAAATGGCTACTTCAGGGGCTAAATTGGGTTGAATTTCGTCGTTTTTATTCATAATTTCTAGTTTCTCAGGAGGTTGAAATTGGGTCACACCATTTACTGGGGTAACATACCTCACCCCCAGCCCCTCTCCTACTTAGGAGAGGGGTGATAAATTACTCCCTCGCCCTTTGGGAGAGGGTTGGGGTGAGGTGTTTTAAGGCTTGGCCTGTTTCAAGGGCAAAACCACATGGAAATGACTCCCCTGGAGTTTTTCCTCATCATACCCTGCACTTTCCGCCCAAACCCGTCCCCCATGAGCTTGAATAATACCCTTAACAATCGCTAACCCCAAACCAGGGCCGCCACCTTTAAAGTTCGTTTGCCCCGTTGAATGAAGCATGGCCGAGCCAGTTTGATAAAATTTCTCAAAAATTTGTTCATGGTGAGTCGGGTCTATCCCAATGCCCGTATCACTCACCACAATTTCCACGGCCTCGTCCCCGTTAGTTTCGGTAATGGCTTGCCCACTCACCCAAACCTTGCCGCCATCAGGTGTATATTTAATCGCGTTCATCAACAAATTATAGAAAACTTTATCTAGCAAATCAGGCGCAGCCTCAATAATAGGTAACTCTTTCAAATCATCTATCTCCACCATCAATTGCCGTTCCTTCAAACCTGCTTGAAAGCGTGATTTTACTTTTTGTAATAAAGACCCCAAAACCACAGGTTCGGCCCGCAGTTCTAATTCTTGCGTATCAATCTTAACCACATCCAGCATCACATTTACAATTTGATACATGCGGTCAACGCCACTGACAATGCCTTCTAACAATTCTTTGGCGTTCGCGTTCCCACTCACCCCAGGCATAATATTCAACAATTGCGTATACCCTTTAATAACCGTTATGGGCGTGCGTAACTCATGGGAAGTCACTTTGATAAAATCGGTTTTATTCGTATTCAACCGTTCCAAAATATGGTTCGTTTTATTAAGCTCTTCCGTGCGTAAGGCTACTTTTTGTTCCAGCACCGCATTAAGTTGATTAATCTGGTCATAAAGACTCGCATTTTCCAACGCAATAGCGGATTGAGCCGCAAAACTTAACACCAAATTCGCGTCCTCTTCATCAAAGCCCCCCACTTCGGGCCGCGTCAGCGAAATCATGCCAATGACCCGATGTTTAGCAATTAACGGCACCCCTAACCAAGAATGATTCATGGGCAACCAGTCTAACTGTCGCCAGCCCACATCTTTAGAAACATCATCAATTAAAACATATTGCCTAGATTCCGCAATTCGCTTATAAACATCACCGTCACTAATCGGAATAGTAATATAACCCGCCCGTTCATCATCAGGATACCCCCGTTGCGAAACAATTTCTAATTCATTCCCTTGTTGTAACATCACCGAACCACGTTCATACGGCACTACACTGGACAATAACTCCAAAATACGGCTAGGGGCTTGATGTAAATCCAAATTACTCGACAACATCCGCCCCGTTTCTTCTAACGTTTCAGACAACCGCCGCCGCCGTTGCTCGGCTTTATATAACTCAGCATTACGAATAGCAATCGCAATTTGGTCGGCTAAGGTTTGCAAAACCACTTGGTCTTCGCCACTAAAAGCCGCCACTTGCCGACTATGAATATCTAAAATACCGATAATTTTTTGTCCAATATGAAGCGGCATGACCAATTCAGAACCCGTATCGGGCAATTCATAACTAGGCAAATAATTAGCGTCCGTCCGCACATCATCCGCTAAATAAGGCCGTTTATTACGATAAACCCACGTCACAATACTGTTTCCGCCATCCAACGAAATCGTAACATTTTGTTTAGGTAACTGCAAACCATATGAATGGGCATGGGCGCGCAAGGCCAACGTGTTAGTCCGACTATCTAGTAACCACACCCCCACAAAATAATAGCCAAATTGCACCTGAATCAATTGCACCACTTTCTCTAACAATTCATCTAGGTTAAGAGTTGAGGTGGCTTGGCGCGCCACCTGGCTACTGGTTTCTAGCTGAATGGTTTGTTTGAGCAGAGAATTATTGGCTTCTTGCAAATCCTGCGTCGTTTCCTGTAACTCTAGATTTTGTTGCTGAAGGTTACGGGTTAAATCACGAATCCGCAAATGGGTATTCACGCGGGCTAACACCTCGGCATGGTGCAATGGTTTAATCACATAATCCACCGCCCCCACCTTAAAGCCATTAATTTTGTCTTCAGGTTCAGCCAAAGCCGTCATGAAGATAACGGGAATGTCTTGGGTTGCCTCATTTTCTTTGAGCTTTTGGCATGTTTCAAACCCATTAAGACCAGGCATCATCACATCCAATAAAATCAAATCAGGCTTCACAAATTCAACCTTCTTCAACGCGCTATCGCCACTACGAGCCACCAAAATTCTAAACCCTGACCCTTTTAAGTAGTTTGATAATACGCCTAAGTTCGTGGGATTATCATCCACAATTAAAATGGTATGTTCATGACTTGTTGAGGGTATTTCATTTTCTAGTTCCAGGCTCATGCGGATGCCCCCCTATATTCTTCCAATAAAGCAATCATTTTTTCCTCTTCAAACTGACCCGCCAACTCCAGCAATTGCTGCCCAAAGGGTTTGAATTGCGCCTCAGTCTGACAAAGTTGCGTCACTTGGGCTTCTAAATTATCAAAATCACCGATCTCAATTAAACTTAATAACAAGGTCAATATCTCAGGTGACGGCGGAATAATTTTTTCAGCCACAGGGTCAGTAGGGGAAATCGTTGATAGTATCGATACAGTTTCCTGCGAAGGCGTTGGCTCAACCGACTGGTTTGAGAAACTAACGGCTAAGGGCAAATCAAACCAAAAGGTGCTGCCCTGTCCAACCTGGCTTTTGACATGTAATTCCCCGCCCATGATACCCACAAATCGTTGGCTAATGGTCAAACCCAAACCCGCCCCGTCCGCTTGGTCACGCCCACCACCCACCTGCTCAAAGGGCAAAAATATCTTTTGCAACTGTTCAGGGCTAATCCCAATGCCACTATCTTCAACCTCAAACCGCACCGTCGCCGAATAATTATCCGCCACATATTTGGTTTTGAGCGTATCCGCTAATATTCCCACCCGAAAGGTAATATGGCCCTGTTCCGTAAATTTAACCGCGTTGCCTAACAAATTAATTAAGGTTTGGCGCAATCGTTTTTCATCCGCAAAAATAGTGGTCGGTAACGCCGAGGTAGTCTCAAAATTGGCGGCCAAGCCCTTATCCATCGCCCGAAAACGACACATATCAAACACTTTATCCAAAAATAGCTTAAAATAAAACTGGCTAGGTTGTAACTCCATTTTATGCACTTCAATCCGCGAAAGGTCTAACACATCATTAAGTAAAGTTAATAAATGCTCACCGCTGCGTTGAATAACATGCAGATGAGACTGTTGGACAGGAGTTAAATCCCCCTCCTTACTTAAAATTTGGGTAAAGCCTAACACGCCATGCAAGGGGGTACGTAATTCGTGGCTCATACTCGCCAAAAATTCACTTTTTGCCAGACTCGCTGCCTCCGCTGATTCCTTCGCTTGGGCCAACTCTAACGTTTGTTGTTCCAATTCCAACCGCTTTTGCTCCAACTCTAACGCCCGTTCTTGCAATTGCAGATTAGCAGATTGTAATGCCGCTTCAGCCCGATGTCGCTCCTCTAATTCTTGTTGCACAATATTATATAAACGGGCATTGTGCATCGCAACCCCCAATTGGTTCGCCAATGAACGTAACAAACTGGCATCACCTTCATCTAGCCCACCCGCATGGTCTTCCTGCACATCCAACACCCCCACCACATGCTCTTCCTCAAAAATCGGCACGCACATTTCCGCCCGTGTATCAGGCAAAACATCAATTTGCAGCCATGTTTGGGTCGTAGTTAAATCATTTTCCCAAACCACTTCCCCATCACGGGCGGCACGAGCAATTAAACTTTTAGGGTGGTTCAGCGGAATGTTAAAGCCACTTGCTTTCAACTTAAAGCCCGCCTCGCCCGTACCCGTCGCAAAAAACAGATGTTGCCGCGTTTCATCAAATAAACAAACCGTCGCATAATAATAACCAAAATTGGAGTTAATCTGATTAACCACCACATTAAGTAACTCTTGTTGGTCAAGAATAGCATTTAATTTTTCACCCAGAGCCGCCACCAATTCTAGCCGCCGCGTCCGAGATTTGACCCGTTCCTCTAACGAACCCACCAAATTTTGGAGTTGCGTTGCCATGTCATTAAAAACAATTGACATGGTAGCAAACTCGCGTGGGCCACTCACCTGCGCCCGTTTCCCCAAATTACCCTG
The DNA here is from genome assembly GCA_020049115.1 of Chloroflexota bacterium. GTDB lineage: Bacteria > Chloroflexota > Anaerolineae > 4572-78 > J111 > JAIFLK01. The sequence continues at coordinate 34,009 of JAIFLK010000034.1, forward strand.
CCCTAATTCTTGGGCCACCCGCGTCAGTTGCCTTAAAGGTTGGCTAATCCGTTGGGTTAAAAACCAGCCCGTCAAACTCGCCAACCCCAAAGCCAACATGGCCGTAAATATTAAAGCCCTGGTGCTTTGACGGCTAATATTTTCTAAACGCAGCCGAGCAACCGTTAACGCCTTAGACCCAGCCTCATCTAAACGGTGCGTCAATTCATTAATTTTTTCCGTTACTTCCCGAAAAATCCGTGTATTAATGTCAATATTTTGCTCTAACACCACCAACCGACTTAAAGTATCGTCATACCCATTTATCTGCTCAATTAAATCGTCCCCCACGAGGCGATGTCCCCCGCCCGTTAAATCAACGTCTGAGCTTTTTTTCACAATTTTTATGAACTCTATCACCCACAAATGAACTTTATCTAAACTTTGTTGATTACGGGTATGAAAATAGGATTGCTCATTCGCCCGAATTTGCAGAATCACTCGGTCAAGTTTAACTCTCGGCAAAGGAACAACCAATGTTTCTAAATCGGTCAGTTGTTTTTGCAACTTACGGTCTAACCCATTGGCCTGACTACGTTCTTCAACCTGAGATACCGTGGCTAAAAAAGCCCGTTGATATTCATCTAACAACGGCTTTAAGGCGTTAGTATCCTTAAGCAAAGCCTGTAAATTGGCACTTTCAGACTTAGCAATCAACTGGTTGACCTCATCCAATTTAAGATGAGCTTGCGCTAAAGCATCTTGGTTAGGGATAACATAGCGCGTACTCGCCGCTTGATACCCAAGACGCGACCATGTATTAAGAAAATTGGCTTCACTTTGCCGCGCCAATAAAAAATCATTCTCAATTTCTAGACTCAATTCACGCACATGGTTGGCTTCCTCAAAGGTTGTTTCCACCCCAATTTGTAAATTTCGCAAGCTAACAAAACCAATCACCGCAATAATCAAGGCCAACGCCAAAATGAGGCCAAAGCCCAAAATAAGCTGTGCCTTAATGGATGATAACCGATATTTCCAGCTTGCAAAAATTTTTTGTGCCATGATAATATCTCGAAACACTAATTCTGCGCCAAAGGAATGGTAAATTTAACCACTGTCCCTTGATTGATTTCACTCTCAATCCAAATTTGTCCCAGATTCTGCTCAATCATTTCTTTACACATCACCAACCCTAAACCCGTTCCCTTCTCTTGCGCCGTACCTAACGTAGTATGATAAATATCTAGCCGAAATAGTTTGGCTAACTCATTAGGGCTAATCCCCACCCCAGTATCCGCCACCGCAACTTCTAAATAAGGCATGTTACCTACTGACTGCGGAGTAGCAGATATAACGATTTCACCACCCATCGCGGTAAACTTGATAGCGTTAGAAACCAAATTCCGAATAACCGTATGTAACATATCCTCATCCGCATATACCTGGATAGATTGGTTGACTTCGTTATGTAATTTAATACCCTTATTAAAAGCCACTGTTCCTAATAACATCATATTAAGGTCAATGACCATTTTCAAGTCAAGTTCTTTCGGCCGATACTCTATCCGTTTCATTTGGATTTTAGACCAACTTAATAAATTCTCTAACAAATTATAAATATTTTGCGCCGTCCGCCGCGTGACCTCAATAGTACGTTTAACCTTATCGGGGCTGGCCGTATCCACCATTTCGGAAAGTAAATCTAACCAACCCAGTAAGGGCAGAAACGGGCTTTTCAAATCATGAGCTAACACTGAGAAAAATTTATCTTTGCTGGCATTTAACTCGGTCAATTCCTTAGAACGTTGCTCTTCAATCTGGCGCAAATTCTTTTCTATTTGATAAAAACGTGCATTACGAATAGCAATGGCAATTTGGGTTGCCAAAATTTGCATCACCGTTCTATCCTCTAACCCAAATGTTACGGAACGGTCAAGATATATATCTAACACCCCAATCACTTCAGTGCCATAAATTAGCGGCAAAGCTAACTCAGCTTGCGCCTCTGGCAAAATATTCAACGGCAAATATTTTGCATCCAAATTCACATTATCAGTTGAATAGACATGCCCTGTTTGATAAACCCACGCGGCAATCCCATGGTTCGCGCGCGTCGAAATTTGATAGCCTAACAATTCATTAGCGGGGTTATCACTCGCACCTTCCTGATTTTTTTTACCTGTACCCGCCCGCAAAACTAAAATATCTTTAGGTTCAGTTAATAACCAAATGCCCACAAAATAATAATCAAATTTCTCTTGAATGAGCTTAACCACCTGAACCAGCAACTCCTCTAAATCTAACATGGAGGCCACTTGTTGCCCTAATTCATGGGTCGCTTCTAGTTGTTTAGCTCGTCGAGAAAGCAACTTAGCCATACGCTGTAGCCGTAAATTTTGCTCTTGTAAGTTATGGGTTAAATCTCGAATTTTAAGGTGGGTCGTGACTCGCGCTAAAACCTCAGCTTGCTGTAACGGTTTTGTAACATAATCCACCGCGCCAAACTCAAAGGCTTTCACTTTGGCCTCAGTTTCGGTCAAAGCCGTCATAAAAATAATGGGAATATCTTTCGTTAACTCATTGGCTTTCAACCGTTGGCAAGTCTCAAACCCATCAATCCCAGGCATCATTACATCAAGCAAAATAATATCGGGTTGTACATATTGCACCCGTTTCAGCGCATTTTCACCACTGCGGGCCACTAAAATTTCAAAGCCATGATATTTAAGATAATCTGATAAAACGCCTAAATTTACCGGTGCATCATCAACAATTAAAATGGTATATTCAGTCGAGTTTGGTTCATTGATTTTATTGATTTCCATCGTTATTTTCCCCTTTAGATAAATTTTACTACAAAAGCCATTAGGTAAATAGCATAACCATACCAATGGCTTATTCACTCACGATATATAGTGTTCCTATACTGAATATCAAACGAAAACTACACTTTCGGCGCAGGAGTCCGCAATTATTTGCGGGCTGTCCGCAAAGGATTGCGGACTCCTG
>JAIFLK010000273.1:0-1212 GCA_020049115.1 Chloroflexota bacterium
TTCATCATCCTCTAGGAAACCAAGCCAATTTCTTAACTGGCTTGGCCATGATGTTTAATATCACCCCCTATCAGCGACGTGCCAAAAATGCTGACCGTTGTGCCATCCAAGTTGAAGGTGGCACTCTCCCCGCCCAAGATTGGCTCTTAACTTTACAAATCCTCTCCGCCGGTGGTTTGAAACTCTCACCACTTAATTAGCGGGAATGTGCATAAATAAATAGCACGGAGGCGCGGGACTTTCGGATTTATCCGTTTGCCCCGCGTATCCGTGCTATTGTGCTACAGCAATGTACCCGCTATCCTAAAATAACTTAAAATTCTGCCCGTCAACCCGTTGCGCCTGGTGCATTAACACCGCGTTCATCAGTTCAATTGCCAGCCGCGACTCTAGCGTCACGCCCGCCCGCACGCCCACACATGGGTCATGCCGCCCTTTCGTTAAATTAAAATCAATCTCGTCCAGATTTTTTCGTACCGATTGTTGCGATTTAACGATGGTTGAGGTGGGCTTAAAACCCACTCGACAAATCAGCGGCATACCCGTTGTAATGCCACCCAACAACCCACCGTGGCTATTGGCTTGATAGCCCTCATGCCGAATCGGGTCATTATTTTCACTGCCGCGCCGCGCAATCACCTCCGCGCCCGCGCCAATTTCACAAGATTGCACCGCGTGTAACCCACCGAGACTACCCATCAAGCGCATTTTGAGGCTGTTATATAACGGTTCGCCCACCAATGCGGGCGCATGATACGCCACCACCTCCACCGCCGCGCCAATCGAATCGCCCTGAATCCGCGTTTGTTTGATTAACTCACCCGCCGCCTGAGCAAACTGAGCATCAATTGAATGGATTTCATTTTGTAACAATTGCGTTTCCATGTCCATCAATTCCACCATATCAGGCGACTCCAATTCTGGCAAATGGTGAGTAGCTTTTAGCTGCCCCACTTGGCAAATGGAGGAGAGAATCACCATGCCAAATTTCTCCCGCAGAAAGAGCCGCGCAATTGAACCACCAATCACATCAGAAATAGTGGAACGATAACTAGAGCGTCCCCCGCCACGATAATCCACAAAACCTTGCGATTTATAATGCTTCACCAAATCAGTATGACCTGGCCGCACCTCGCCCATTTCGCCCGCAAATTGCCCATAATGTTGCGATTTCTTAGAGGTTGATAAAACTATCGCGGCAATCGGCTCACC
>JAIFLK010000273.1:1266-11658 GCA_020049115.1 Chloroflexota bacterium
TTGCACCGTTAATTGCGGCCCCGCCAATAATTGTGCTATATCCTCCATGAACAAGCCCGACAAAAAGACGACTTTATCCGACTCATGGCGCGGCGTGCCATGTTTGTTGCTGCCAGGGCGACGGCGGTCTAAATAAGCCTGCACCGCCGCGCGGCTAATTTTCAGCCCAGGCGGACAACCAAACACAATGGTCGTAATCGCGGGGCCGTGGGATTCTCCCGCCCCCGCGACGGCATACAATGGGCCACCTAAAATTTCCATAATAATTCCTTACTCACTGAGAATCCGCGAAGTTACGCGAAGAAAGACGAAGTAGGGTTGATGTTAAAAGTCCGCAAAAGATTGCGGACTCCTCTATAACTCAGGCTTTTTCGCGTCCCTTCGCGGACTCACTCACTCGCTAATTTATTCACTAACCCCGCCAAACAAGCCCGCCGCATCACCTCAATCGGCGCGGCTTGTCCCGTCCAATGTTCAAAAGCCGCTGCCCCTTGATGCACCAACATGCCGAGGCCATCAATCACTTTAGCTCCTGCTTCGCGGGCGCGCGCCAGAAATACAGTCTCTAACGGATTATAAACTAAATCGCAAAAAACCGCGTTGCGTGGGATTGCCACATCTGTAGGCCAGGGAGATTTCTCTTTTTCTGGGTGCATCCCGACTGAGGTGGTATTCACCACCAAGTCAATTTTACCATCTAAAGCCGCCAGCGAATTATTGGTTAAATGGGCGAAATCAAGTTTGCTTTGCGGGAAAGTATCATTCAAATCCTCAATTAAAAATGCGGCCCGCTCCGTGGTGCGGTTAAGGATAACGACTGCATCTGCCTCCGCCCAAGCAAGCGCGAAAACTACCGCCCGCGCCGCGCCACCTGCGCCCAACACCGCCACCCGCATCCCTTTTGGGTGGCAATCTTTCTCCACCAATGCATTGAGAAAACCAGGCGCATCCGTATTGTAGCCCATAAATTTATTGCCTTGTAGATGGATGGTATTGACTGCGCCAATGGTTTTGGCCGCTTTGCTCAGGTCATCCATATAGCGCATGACCGCCTGTTTATGGGGAATAGTCACATTAACTCCCACAAAATTGAGCGCGGCCAACCCTTTCAAGGCTTGCGGCAAATCATCGGGGCGCACCGGCAAGGGGACATACGCCCAATCTAGCCCCAACTCGGCAAAGGCGGCGTTGTGCATACAAGGGCTAAGGCTGTGTTCCACTGGCCAGCCCATCAGCCCCACCAGGGATGTTTTTCCGTTAATGGCCTGTTTAATGCTCATGGTTTTTCCTTTCAGGGATATTTATGTATTGCAAGATGGTAAATCGGAGTGCAAACCTTTAGGTTTGTTCATAATGAGTTAGGCAAACCTAAAGGTTTGCACTCCAGAAACATTTAATTTAGGCCAATCATGGTCACCGATACAATTGCCGCCGTTGATGGGCCGCTTGTTCCATTAAGGCGCGCAAAGCGTCCTCATCATTGTCGGCGAGGGCTTGGCTTAATGCTAAGAGTTGACGGTCAAATTCCCCTAACACCGTTAGCACTGCCTCACGGTTTGTTAATAAAATATCCAGCATCATGGTCACATCAGAGGCCGCAATGCGGGAGGTATCACGAAAACCTGACGCGGCCACATTCCAAACTACAGGGTCATGGTGAGCCACTTGCATGGCCGTCAACACTAAAGCGGTAGACAAGGTATGAGGGAAATGGCTAATCGTAGCGACCAATTTATCATGGCGCGCCGCGTCCAATTGGCGCGGTTTTGCGCCAATGGCCAGGGCAAACTCATGCATGAAGGTTGTAACCCATAATGGGGTGCGGTCAAGGGGCGTTAAAATCCAGGGGGCATTTTGATAAAGCGTGGCTTCGGCCACCTCTAAACCAGAGGTTTCCTTGCCACACATGGGATGTGAGCCGATGGGATAAACCTGGGGTGGCAGTGCGGCCATGGCTTGCATAATGGCTTGCTTGGTGCTGCCCATGTCGGTGATGATAGCCCCCGCGGGATAAAAGGGGGCAAATTGAGGCAATTGTTGCAACAGGACACGCACGGGCGTGGCGAAAATGATGAGATTGGCTTGAGTAAACGCCTCGGCGGGGTCGGTGGTGGCAACATCAACTGCCCCTAAATTCAGGGCTGCTTGCACCGCCGACTCCCGCCGAACTAAGGCGGTGACTTGGCGACAAAGGTGACGTTCTTTCAACGCCAAAGCCAATGAGCCACCCATGAGACCTAAGCCAACGAGGGTAATAGAGGCATCTTTGAGAAAAAATTCAGGCTCCAAGTTAATGGTTAGTTACGAATTACCAACTACAAATAATGAGTCAGCGTTCAGTCGGTCAGCAATCAGCTAAAAAAGTCATAAGCTCACAAGCTGACAAACTGACAAGCTAACTAGTACAGCTAGGCGTAAATAAGTGTGTAGTTCACCCAGCCATTATAAGGTTCAAAACCTTATAATGGCTTGAAACTTATTTCTGCCAAGCTAACTAGCTGAACGCTGACTAGCTGACCGACTGAATAGTTGCTGTATATTTCGTAATTCGTAACTCGTAACATTACTTATATAGTCCGTCCAATGGCCTCGGCCACGCGGCGGACTTCTACCATGAGTTCAGCAAAACGTTTGGGTTTGAGGGATTGTTCACCGTCGCTGGTGGCTTCGGCGGGGTTAGGGTGAACTTCAATAATTAAGCCGTCTGCGCCCGCCGCAACGGAGGCGCGACTGGTGGCCTTGACCAATGTCCAACGCCCCGTCGCATGGCTAGGGTCAACGACGACGGGTAAATGGGTTAGTTCTTTGAGGACGGGAACGGCGTTAATGTCGAGAGTATTACGGGTGTATTTCTCAAAAGTACGAATACCACGTTCACATAAGATAACCTTGTGGTTGCCATTAGACATGATATATTCAGCACTCATTAATAGTTCTTCAATCGTACTCATCATGCCGCGTTTTAGCAAGATGGGCTTGTTTGTTTTACCAACCGCGTTGAGCAACGCATAGTTCTGCATGTTGCGAGTGCCAATTTGTAACACATCAACATATTTGCACATTAAATCAATTTGGTCAGTCGCCATGATTTCGCTGACAATGGGCAAGCCCGTTTCTTCACGGGCCGCGGCCAAAATTTTCAAGCCCTCTTCGCCCATGCCCTGGAAACTATAGGGGGAGGTGCGGGGCTTGAATGCGCCACCACGTAAGAGGTGCGCGCCCGCTTCACGAATGGCAATGGCCGTTTCCATAACTTGCTCCATGCTTTCCACCGAACATGGCCCCGCCATCATGATAACTTTTTCGCCACCGAAGACATGCCCGTTGACCTCAATTTTACTATCTTCTGCCTGAAAATCGCGGCTGGCGAGTTTGAAGGGGCGTAAAATTGGCACAACGCGGTCTACTCCGCCCATGCGGCTCATGGCGCCCTGGTCTAACTTGCGTTCATCTCCAATCACGCCGATGATGGTGCGTTCTTCGCCACGAGAGACGTGGGTTTGCCAGCCGCCGTTGTGTAAACGGTTTATGACTGCGTCTATATCATCTGAACTAGCCTTCATTTTCATTACAATAATCATGGTTTCCTCCGAAATTTTGTTAAGTAGTATTTATTAATTAGTAAACAAGGTGAGTCGATTTCAGACAAATAAAAAAGAGCGTAACCAAGTGGCTACGCCCCGTCTGTATCTTATCAGAGTAAAAAATTTAACTCTCAGTCAGCGCGCGCCCATAACAGTGGATACCAATAGCCATAAAAATAAAAAACGCCCGCAAAAAACAGTGCGAGCGTTAAGAACCAAAAACGAGCCACGCGACCTTCTTCAGTTTTGGCGATGGCAATAGCTTGAGCTTGTTGATTTATTTGTTGTGGTTGTTGACTATGCATGAGGCAGACCCCTAGAGTAAACTGTCTTTAGTTTAGCACAGTTTACTTTTAATGTCAAGCCCTTTTTTGGCGCGTTTTTGAAATCGTTATGTGATTCTGCGCGAGGGCATAAATTGCACTTTTCCACCGATAAATTTTTAGGGCTGGGGTGAGGTGTTTGCGTAAGTCCTGTAGAGGATAAGGTCGGAGTCCAAAGCCGTAGGCTTTGACTCACTACTCAAAGCCTACGGCTTTGGACTCCGTATCACCAAATTATTTACAGGTGGAAACTTTTCAGGAGTGCAACGCTTTAGCTTGGCCCAACGACTAAGGCGCAAAGCTGAAGCATTGCGACTCCTATTTGTCCCTTCGCTCAGTATAACACCTCTAACGCATTATGACAGGAATATAATGCCAATGGGTTTGCGCAAAAACGCCATAACGGGTGAATTGCGTGGTGGTGCTGGTAAAAATGTTCTTATCACGCCCGATGAAAGTGATATTATTTGTAATCCATTGCCCGTTGCTGAGGCGATAGAGATAGATGGTATCGGCGATGGCCCCGCGTCGTACCACATCGTTGTAATGAATGACAATGGTAATGAGCTTGGTGGTCGTAAAAATGGGTTGACCATTTTGAATGCCATCTAAATGAAAGAAGCGGTCTAGGCTAATGAAGGGGGCATTTAAGGTGGGGGCTATATAACTGTATGTGACCAATGTTTCAATCGAAACAGCATTAGGCGGAAATTGCATGATGACCGAGGAATTGATGCGATTTTCTGAGAGCATGGTGCCACCCGTAGGCGAAATTAAGCCTGATACAGGCAGGGGCGTGGCCGTGGGGGTAGGAGTAGGTGAAGGGGTCGCGGTAGGTGAGGGGGTAAAGGTCGCGGTGGGCGTAGTTGTCGGGGGTGAGGTGGTAGGGGTGGCGGTGGGTTCTGCAAAGCCACGGTCATAAAGAAAGATGTCATTTTTTTGGTTGGTGTCATTCGTAACTAAATTAAATGAGTACGAAGAAAAGACGATATAACGACCATCACTAGACATGTCGGGAAAATAGGACGCGACTTTAGGGGCGGTAAGACTTAAAGGGCGTGACATGAGAATGAAGTTAGTTAAGTCAAAATCTCGTAATACAATGTCACTTGTGCTATCGATATCCTCTTGAACTAAGTTTTTGGCTTTAGTTTGAAAAACAATGGACCGACCAATGGCCGAAACAGACGCGACTTCATCTGAATCATTATTGGCCTGTATTCCATCTTTGGTTACTATGTTGACTAATTTGGTTTCCTGGGTTTCACGGTCATAGATAAAAACATCTCGATTACCATTAATATCATCGAAAACAAGATTAGTGGCATCTGATAAGAAGGTTATATGGCGGCCATGTGCTGAAATATCAGCTGCAAGGGAATTGCCATTGGCTTGGCGACCATCTGAGGCCACAGAAACGCGCGTGGTTTGGCCTGTTTGACGGTCATGAAGAAAAATATCAAACTGATTATTACTATCATCGGCCACCAAGTTGCTGGCAAAAGAGCGAAAGACGACCAACCGACCATCGGCAGAAATGGCTGGCCCTAAAGAAGTGCTATTGCCCGCAATCCCTTCGGAAGAGATTGAAATACGGTTAGTGGTTTGAGGAACGTTGTCATAAATAAAAACATCGGTAGAACTATTAAAATCATTTTCCGTCAAATTAGGGGCATCCGACTGAAAAACCAGATAACGACCATCATAAGAGAAGCCAGGTTTGCTAGAGGCTGGCCCAGTGGCCTGGCTGCCATCAAAACCAATCGAGATACGCTTAGTTTCTTTCGTTTGCAGGTCATGCACAAACAAGTCGCTGTAACCATTCGTATCGCCACTGACTAAGTTATCAGCAATAGAGCTAAAGGCAACATAACGCCCATCACCTGAAATGGCCGCAAAATAGGCCGCAGAATTGGCTTGGGTGCCGTCTGAGGCCACCGAAACTAAGGTGATCTCTTTGGTCAAGCCATCATAAACAAAAATATCGGTTTTACCATTGGTATCATTCTCCACTAAATTAGACGCAAACGATTCAAAGGCAATAAAACGCCCGTCGGCTGAAATAACCGGTTTATCCGAATGACCATTGCCCTGGTCACCATTAGGGGCTAGGTTAATCCGAGTTATAGTGCCTTCATTGCTTTGGGCAATGGCCGTGGATTTGTTTAACTGTAACATAATCCCCAACATGATAACAATAAATAAACAAACTACGTGAATAAAACGAACATACATAATAATTAATTCTCCTTATGGTTGGGACAGCTAGGGTGTATATAAAGGTTTTTAATAAAGTTCCACTTGTAAATAATTGGGATACGGAGTCCAAAGCCGTAGGCTTTGAGCAATGGGACAAAGCCTACGGCTTTGAACTCCATTGCTATCCCCTGAAAATTTACAGGTGGATAAAGTTTGGAGTCGCAACGCTTGCTTTGCGTACACACAACTTGCGGTGTGACTCCGCATGCTTTATCAGGAACTCCAACTAAAGAGATTATACTAAGTTTCAGCCTTTTCTTACAAATAGCCCTCTCTTTCTTGATAGCTAGGGTTGACAAAAAAAGGAGAATGTGTTAATCTTAGCGCACTTTTTATGACAACCCTATACCTTATCTGAGCCGTGAAGCTCTCAATAACATTACCTCACTCTTGTTATTGGGGGCTTTTTTTGCTAACTAAGGGAGTGATAATGGCCTCTAAAACCACAGCTACCCAACAAAAATTTGCTCATTATGAACTTGATGAAGCGTATGATGAGTTGTTTGAAAACCCCAGTGAACCTCGCTCCCATTACAAAACATTGTATAAACGGTTATTAGAATTACCTGCCGAGGAATTAAGTCGTCGTCAACGCGCCGCTGATATTTCCTTTCTCCATCAGGGGATTACCTTCACCGTTTATAGTGATGATTCTGGCACAGAACGCATCTTTCCTTACGATTTATTGCCTAGAATTATCACCAGCACAGAATGGGATGTGATTGAGCGAGGTTTAAAGCAACGGATTACTGCCCTCAATTTATTTTTGCAAGATATTTACCATGAGGGCAAAATATTTAAGGATAAAATTGTCCCCGCTGATTTGATTTACAGCAGTAAGCATTACCGCTTAGAAATGCGCGATTTTACCGTCCCCCATGGTATTTACATTTCCATTGCTGGCACCGATTTAATCCGCATGACCGATGGGCATTTTGTGGTCTTAGAAGATAACTTGCGTGTGCCGAGCGGCGTTTCTTACATGTTAGCTAATCGTCAGGTGATGAAACAAGTTTTCCCTGGGCAATTTAATAATTACGGCGTGCGCCCAATCATGCATTATGGGCAAGCCCTCTTAGCCACGCTTCGCTCTCTCGCCCCTGCCCATGTGGCTGACCCCGCGATTGTCTTACTTACGCCCGGCGTATTCAACTCCGCCTATTTTGAACATGCGTTCCTAGCCCGCCAAATGGGAATTCCGTTGGTGGAAGGGCGCGATTTATTAGCCCATAATGACATCATTTACATGCGAACCACCGCGGGGTTAAAGCAGGTAGATGTCGTTTATCGGCGAATTGATGATGATTTTATTGACCCGTTGGCCTTTCGGTCTGACTCTGTGTTAGGGGTGCCAGGTTTATTCAAGGCATATCAAGCAGGTAATGTCGCGTTAGCCAATGCCATTGGCACAGGCGTGGCTGATGATAAAGCCGTTTATGCCTACGTTCCCGCCATCATTCGCTACTATTTGAGCGAAGAGGCTATTTTGGAAAATGTGCCAACCTACTTGTTGTCCGATGAAAAACAACGCAAACATGTGTTAGAAAATTTACCCAAATTGGTGGTTAAAGCCGTCGGCGAATCAGGGGGCTATGGCATGTTGATTGGCCCGCATAGCACCGCCGAAGAACGGGATAAATTTCGTGATTTGATTCTGGCTGAACCCCGCAACTACATCGCTCAACCCACCATCTCCCTCTCCCGCGCCCCTTGTTTTATTGCGGGGCAAATTGAAGCCCGCCATGTGGATTTACGCCCCTTTATTCTCTATGGTGACGAACTTACCATTGTACCAGGGGGCTTAACGCGGGTAGCCTTACGTCGAGGTTCTTTAGTAGTTAACTCCTCGCAAGGTGGCGGCAGTAAAGATACTTGGGTACTCTACGAATAATTAAGCAACGAGTAAGCAGTCAGGAATAACTACAGGGCTTTGGTCAGACCTGCAAGGTTTCAAAAACCTTGTAGGTCTAAAATTCTAAACCCGTTACTCCTGCTTGCTTACTCCATCAAACCTCATGCTTTCACGTGTTGCTGACAATTTATTTTGGATGAGCCGTTACTTAGAACGAGCCGAGCATACGGCCCGTGTTCTTAGCGTTAGCCTAGATTTACGCCTAGAACGTTCTCCTAAAACCATTCAACGGTCATGGGAGCGACTCTTTGCTAGTTTACAAATCGACCCACCAGAGGGCATGAATTTAACGCCCTATAACATCACCCAAACCCTAACCTTTGATGCCACTAACGCGAGTTCCATTGCCGCTTGCGTGGCGGGGGCGCGTGAAAATGCCCGCCAAGTTCGTGAGCAAATTAGCTCAGAAATGTGGGAACAAATTAACCGCCTCTCCTTGGAAGTAAAGAAAAATAACATTAACAAAATGTGGCGCGGGCAACCCCATGAATTTTTCCAAGCAGTCAAAGAAGGGGCGCACCTCTTTCAAGGCATTAGCGACTCCACCATGAGCCACGGCGAAGGCTGGCACTTTATCCAAGTGGGGCAGCTAACAGAGCGAGTCGGCAACGTAGCCGCTTTGTTAGATGTGTATCTCGGCGAGGCTGCCCGCGAAACTCGCGAGCAGCCCACACCCGAAGATTATCTGGATTGGATTACGCTCTTACGCAGTTGTACCGCTTTTGAAGCCTATTGTAAAATTTATACGGCTGACCTCAAATTCAACCATATCGCCGAGTTTTTACTCTTAAATGAGCAATTTCCCCACTCCATTCATTTCGCCGTCAGAGTCATGGAGCGCGCCCTCAACTCCATCGCCGAGGCCACCGAAACCCGTAAAAATACCCGCGTCTATCGCCTGCCAGGGCGGCTACGCTCCACCCTCAATTATGACCAAATTGATGAGGTGGTTAATAACAATTTGCATCGTTATCTCGAAAATATTCTAGCCCAATGTTCCCACATCCACTCCGCCATCTACCAAACCTACATCGACTACCCCATTGAAGATAAATTGGCCCCTGCGAATCAGTAGCATCTAAAACAAAAAGCCCCCATCCTATACTGCATTTCGTTTGAGACTTACACTTTTATGATGACCATTAGGAGTCCGCAATCCTTTGCGGACAGCCCGCAAATAATTGCGGACTAATAATTGCGGACTCCTATGCCAAAAGTGTAGTTTTCATTTAAAACGCAGTATAGTTAAGACGGGGGCTTTTTGTTTAGACAATCTAAGACAAACCAACAATTTTTCACCCTCATTCGCGCCATTCCCCCATTCGCTGTAGCCCCCATTGCATGGTATAATTTCTGGCTATGGATGAACGAACCGTCACCCCCAACCCCTTAGAAGCCGAACAACAAGTAGACCAAAGCCTGCGCCCCAAAGATTGGACGGGCTTTTTTGGGCAACTTTTAGTCAAGGACAACATTCAAATTTTGATTGAGGCGGCCCAAAAACGAGGTGACGCGCTAGACCATGTGTTGTTTTATGGGCCGCCTGGTCTGGGCAAAACCACCCTCGCCCACATTATCGCCGAGAAAATGGGCGTTAATCTTAAGATTACTTCAGGCCCCGCCATTGAGCGCGCGGGCGATTTGGCCGCGATATTGACCAATTTACGGGCGGGTGATTTACTCTTTATTGATGAAATTCACCGTCTAGGCCGCACCGTCGAGGAGATTCTTTATCCCGCCATGGAAGATTACGCCCTGGATATTATGATTGGTAAAGGGCCGAGTGCGCGCAATATCCGCCTGAAATTGCCCAAATTTACCGCCCTCGGCGCGACCACGCGGCTAGATTTATTAAGCTCCCCCTTACGTGACCGTTTCGGGGCGATATTTCGACTGGAGTTTTACACCGTCAGCGAATTACAACAAATAGTGCATCGGTCAGCCCAAATTCTTAATATTTCACTAGAGGAGGGCGGGGCTAAAGAAATTGCCACCCGTTCACGCGGCACGGCGCGCATTGCCAACCGTTGGCTCAGACGGGCGCGCGACTTTGCCCAAGTCCGCGCCAATGGCATCATTACGCAAGCCGTCGCCCATGAAGCCCTGACCCTCATGAACATTGACCAACTCGGCCTGGACGACCTTGACCGTAAAGTATTATTATCCATTATTCAGAAATTTGGTGGCGGCCCCGTCGGTCTTAACACGGTTTCCGCCAGTGTGAATGAAGAAATTAACACCATCATGGACGTGGTTGAGCCTTATTTATTACAACTTGGTTTCCTAGACCGCACCCCGCGCGGCCGTGTCGCCA
>JAIFLK010000332.1 GCA_020049115.1 Chloroflexota bacterium
GTTGAGGGGCAATCTTGTGATAAAAACCTTTCCGTCAAAGAATTACAAAAACAAGCGATTATGGAGGCTTTGAAAAAATATGAACCGAGATTAGAAGATAACCCCGACCCATCATTTCTACTCAAAGAAGTAACCCCCTTTCATGGGAAGAGTGACCCAACATACTGTATTACGGTCAATGGTAAAATTCGTCCCGTTGAGGTCATGTGGTTTTTTAACCATAATACCCCATTACCTACGCCAACCTCCGTTGCTACCTCAGTCACGATTTTACCCACTAACACGCCCATTCCCCCCACCAGCACCCCTAGCGTGGGTTATCCATGTGATGCCACTGTGAAGGGAGATGAAGGGACTCAAATAAAAACGCGTGGTGACTCTAATGGTTCTGGTATTGGTTTATTTGTTAGTGTGGGTCAATCTGTTAAAGTAGTGAACAAAAAGAATAGTTTTTACAGAATCAATGATGTAAAAAATAACCCATTGGGTTGGATTCCTAGTGAATATCTAACCCTATCTTCAAATTGTCCTCAATAATCAACAGCCATAAGGAGTAGTAAAAAATGAAAAAACTAATTTCGATTTTAGCTTTTGTACTTTACGTTGGTAGTTTGTTAGTCATGCCCATGACAATAGCCAAAGCCCAATCACCTGCTACAATCATTAAGTGTGGTGACAAGTTTGAAAATGAGTTCTTTAAAAATTATGAGTTTCATGATTACAATATTGACTTAGCTCCAGGGGATTCTATTAGCATTACTGGTGACCAAACAGGCGATAATCTCAAATACACCTTTGGATTATTTAGTCCAACTCAGCTTCTAGTAATGCTCGCCAATGATGGTGACACAATGCGATCCCCATTTGCAGAAAGTGGAGTTTTATCTGCTCGTGGAACTTATTTATTAAGAGTAGCTAACTCAGATATTGGTTCAGATGCTGGTACAAGTTCTTATTATACAGGTGGTACAGGAATGTACACTTTAGGAATTGGGTGTAAGCTAAAAGATGGTACTCTCATTCCACCAGGTAGCAATACTGCACCTAAAACTACACCGAATGCCACACCTGTCATTACGGGTACTCAGCCCTCAACCGTACCCTTTTCAGGCAATGGCTTTCCTGGGTTGCCCCCTGTGGATTTTTCGAATACAGTTAAACAGCCGTTAGATATGACTAAGCCGTTAACATTAACCTTCTGGGTTGCCCCCTGTGGATTTTTCGAATACAGTTAAACAGCCGTTAGATATGACTAAGCCGTTAACATTAACCTTCTCCCCCACAGGCAGTGATGTGTCTGGCTTTACTGTTGATGCCAAAGCAGGGGATAAATTTAGCTTGAATTACAAGCGGTTGTCAGGCAATGGTAATCTAGGTTTAGCGGTGCTATCAGAAAAAAATGAGGTCATTTTCCAAGCCAGTTTAGTGACTTCGGACATGCTCACCACTACTTTTACCTTCCCAACGGCGGGAACTTACACCATTGGCCTGTTCCGTGTCAACTTGGTTATGGTGGCTAATCCACAACCTACAAAGATAGTGATTGACGGGAAAATAATCCCCTAATGAGTTTGGCGAGTTAATTTGATATGAAGCCGTTTGTCTGGTCTAGGGCAAACGGCTTTTTGTTATATATCTAAACTAATCATCGTGGCGGCTTAAGGCTTGTTTATGGGCGGGCGGTGTGCTGTATCAAACCAAAAACGGCGTTCCTTCAATCTAGGAACGCCGTTTACATTATTACCTAAAATTCTATTTTTAAGCCGCAATTTTGAGAGGATAGGGTTGAACTAGAATATCCGCCGAGATTTTTAAGCCTTGATGTAACTTGCGAATCATGGCTAAAGTTAAGGGACGTTGACGGTTGAGCAGTTCTGATACCCATTGAGAACGCCCAATGTAAATGGCTAAATCTTGTTCTGTTAGCCCGCGAGTTTCCATAAAATACAACAAATAATCTATCGGGTCAGGGTCAGGAATCGCATGATGTTGGCTTTCGTATACCTCAACCTCATCTAATAGCCTTAGAAAATAGCTTTCTTCGTCAGCAGTACGAGGGCTATTCATGAGGCGATTAATCTCAGCTAAAGCCAGGTCATAATAAGTTTCATTCTCAATAGTGGTTATGGTCATGGTCACACCTCAATATTGAACAACTGTCGCCGCGTCAACTTTATCATATGCTTTATGTGTACCTACAAATTGCACGAAGACAACGCCTGTACTGTATTCAATCTCTACAATCAGCCGATAATGATTGCCTTTAATATTAAAAACAACGCGGTTATTTGCTACAATGCTGACATCGCGCCGATACTGTTTAACTTCGGCGGGGCTTTTCCAATCGGCCTTAAGGATGTCTTTATACCACGCCCGTAAGGGAATTTCGGATTCGGGATAGATACTCCAAAAATTACGGAGAGTTCGTAGAGAAAAGATACGCATACCTTTTATTATAACCAAAGTTTGCAATGGACACAAAAAACAAACAGCGCCTTTCTCCATGCCCTCGGCGCGGTGGCGGATTAAGGCTTGTTTATGGCCACGCATCGTGCTAAAATCATGGGCAACATTGACCATAACAACTGAGGTAAATTATGACGACTAAAACCATTAACCTAGAAACACTCAACGCCCATGAACTGTTAGACCTAGTGCAATTTCTGACTCCATCTGACCAACTGTGGCTGGCTGAACAACTCAACCGTTTAACCCAGGGCGACCCAGCGGCGAAACCCTTGCCGCAACAGGCTACGTTAGATGAAGCAATTCAACTTTATCTGGCTGATAGCTGTAGCTTGGCTAAAGCAGCTGACCTGGCAGGTATTACCCGTTGGGAATTACAAGATATTTTGTATGCGCGCGGCACTCCCGTTGAAATTTACGGCGATTTATCGGCGGAGGAGATGGATAAGCTCACTGACCAACTTGAAAGTCAAGGTTATCTATGATTATTATTAGTGACACCAATATCCTGAGTTCATTGGCGGCAGGTAATGCTTTGTTTTTATTACGTAAGCTGTTTACTCATTCTAAAATCTATATTCCCCCTGCCGTAGAAATTGAACTGCAACAGGGATTAAGCCATGGTAAAACTCATATTCAGCAGGTATTACAGCTTATTGCTACAGGTGAAATTGAAATTGTTCCCTTAACCAGCCGCGAGCAACAGGTGAGTGAGGCTTTACCTGCCCCATTGCATGAAGGTGAACGTGAAGGGATTACTCTGGCTCAAAGTCGTCAGGCTCTTTTTCTGAGTAATGATAAAAAAGCCGTTCATTATTGTCGGCAACATCAGATTAATGTTGTTAATTTACCCCATTTTTTGCGTTTATGTTGGACAAAGCAAATTATATCTCCCGCAGAGGTTAAACAACTTATTTCCCAAATGGAGCGAGTTGAAAAATTAGCCCTTAAGCCCGACCAATTGGCTGAAATATTTCAGAGTTCAATGAAACGGAAATAATTCATGCCCCCAACAGAGTGGCGAATTAAGGCTTGTTTATGGGCGCGCCGTGTGCTAAAATCATGGGCATATTATCATTCAATAAGGTGTAGCTATCATGACTCCTACCGTAATAAACACCCCCTATTTTGTCCCCATACAGTCATTGCCTTTGCAGCAAGAATTGTATGGTGGTGAAATATATGAATACTATCCTTTAGGCCATTATATTGTCAGCGCGCCACAAATTTGTGGCGGGCGACCTACCTTTAAGTATACGCGCCTAGAGGTGACGATTGTTTTAACGTTATTGGCGCAAGGTCAAAATATAGAGCAACTTTTAGGGGAATATGCTGACAGTCAATTAACTCGCCCTGCGCTACAGGAAGCCATATTTTTAGCCTGTTCCGCCCTCGTTCAATCTACTCAAACGTTACCATTGGCCGCCTAATCATGATAGTGCTTGATGAGAACATTCATGCGCGTAGCTTACGGGAATCGATTGCCAAATGGTATGGCGGTTAAGTGGTTTCTGTGACGACTTTGCGGCCTAAAACCATTATCAAAGATGAGGCCATTCCGATGCTGTTGCGTCAGTTGTCTCAACCTACTTTTGTAACCATCAATGTGTCAGATTTTTGGAATATTGTTGAACCTCAGTCGGAATTTTGCATCATTACAGTTGCTTTGCCCCCTGAACAATTGTCTGACATTCCCGAATTATTACGTCAGGCGTTGCGATTACCCTTATTTAACACCAAAGCCCAACGTATGGGCAAAGTCCTCCGTTTGACCTTACCACAGCTTGAATATTACCATCAGCGCAAACAAATCTATGCTGTTGATTGGCCTAAATAATCGCCACCTCTTGAGTGCGGTAGCAGCTTAAGGCTTGTTTATGGGCGCGCCGTGTGCTAAAATCATGGGCAACATTGACTATAACAATTGAGGTAAACCATGACCACCAAAACCATTAACCTAGAAACAATTAACGTCCATGAGGTTTTAGACCTCGTACAATTTCTAACATCTGCTGACCAACTGTGACAGAGGAAACCCCTGAACCGTATCGTACCTGGTTACGAGCCATTAATGATACGTTAGATGAGCAAGTTGATGAGACGCAGTACGATAATGAAATTATCCAACGGATGTTTGAGCATATTGAGCAAGATAGCGTGACCCCACAGGAACGGGCGCGCATGTTTGATGAGTATGGACAAGAACAGTTGCGCCGAGACGAGTATAAATTGGGTGTGGCTGAAGCAAAGTTAGAAACTGCCCGCAAAATGCTAGCCAAAGGGTATGATCTGGCCGAAGTCGCGGAACTTACAGGTTTATCCCCTGACGAATTAGCCCAATTGAGTTGAAACCATGAAGTCTACTCCCCATTACAAACACGCATGGAGTCCAAAGCCGTAGGCTTTGACCGAAAGAACGGGATTACCAAAATTAACGGATAACCCAATCCGCTTATTCTGGCAATCCTGTTCTAACCAAAGGAAACTCACCCATGTTACACAAACTAACCAAACTCGCCCTCTTATGCACCCTGCTACTCGCCCTCATACTCAGTAGCCAAGCCGCCGCGCCCGCCCAGGCGCAAACAGGTAGCGTTATAGGCTCAACTAAGATTCTTGGTAACTCGGAAGAAGGATCAAGGTTTGTTGCAAGTCAGAAGGGACAATACACCTTCAAATATACAAGTGGATCATATTCAACTTGGCCTACCGCACAATCTACAGAAATTAAATGGCGCACACGAATAAATATTTATAAAAATCGCCCAATCTCTTGGGAACAAAGACCTTATAATCCTGAAGATGATAAAACCTTAATTTATAAAGAACCTAGAAGTGCTGATTCTATTTTTGGTAACTATAATGTAGCAACTCAATCAGATTCTATACAATTTGCTCAAACCCAATCACAATTTACATTTAATTTAAATAGCGGTGATTATTTAATCTTCGTAGCTATAGATGACCAAAACTGGTATAATAATCCAGCTCCTAACATAGGTGACATTACTTTTGAAATCTCGTTTTCACCTGATATTTCATCTCAAGGTTTCCGTGTCAATCCTGATGGCTTTAGCTTTGTTAATTTTAGTTACTATGGGGCCAATTGGGAACAGTTCAAAAAAGCCTTCCCTGGCACCAACATGGAGTTGTCTAATGGCAGTCACCGCAAGGGGCCACAGCTGTATTTTGATACGGAATATCGTACTATTGGTGAAGGGGGTAACTGCGCTGGCTTTACGGCAATCAGTTTGATTCGTTATTTAGGGTTGGCGGAAAGCGTTGAGCCAAGTCTCTTAACCATCAATCATCAAGTCATTAAACCGACTTACAATTTTCCTGCGGTGGTGGCGGGTGATGTGCAAACAGGCCAAAGTGACGTTAAGGATTATATTCATCTCTACCAAGCCCGTCAGATGAGTTATGAATATGGGTTATGGTGGGGCTTACATTGGAATGACACGCCCAGGCAAAGCTATCAGGCCATTAAAGCCAAAACGCAAGCGGGCGAACCTGTGGCGGTTTCGATTTGGCAAGCGGGGCGGGGTGGACACCGCATGACGGCTTATCGCACTGAGGAAAGTGGCAACACGGGCTATATTTACATCTATGACAATAATTGGCCGAATGACAGCACCCGCCGCATTGAAATTAACCTTTCGACAGGGCAATGGAGTTATACCTTGTGGCAAGGTGAAGTTTGGGGCGGCACCACGAACTTGCGTTATTCCCTCGCCTCAACCAATTTCCCTGCGTCGCTTAACCCCCAATATCAAAACCGCTTATTTCCTACTGAAACCAGTGGCGAAACAGTGGTTAATGTCGTGGGGCAAGCGCAATTGCTCATCACTGACGCGCAAGGGCGTAAATTAGGTTACAATAATGGTCAATTAGTGAGTGAAATTCCTGGCGCGGCCTTCATGCCGATTGATGCCTATAATCCCAACAATCCTAATGCGCCTGCTACGGAATCATTCTTCTTGCCTAGTAATAGTTCTTATCAAATCGCCATTCAGCCCACCAGCAATGGGGCTTATAACCTCACGGCTTTTGGCAGTGGTTCAGCCTTACTTTTAGGTAATATTAGCGTCTCGGCTAACACCGTAGACACCTTAACCTTAAATGGCAATATCTTAGACACCGCCTTTAAGCCCGCCACTGATAAAGATTTTTGTCACTATATTACGCGTGATGTATCCGATACGGTGAGTCGTGATTTTAAGGCATGTATTAACGGCGATACCGCCCTTAACGCGAATTTCACCTTAAACCCTACGGGAGATAGTTTACAAGTGGCTAATCTAACCTCTCAGCCCGTCACCTTGCGTTCCACCATTGACCAAGCAGGCGATAACGCGGGGACAAGCAATTTCACCCAACAACTCAATGCAGGGCAAAACACCGTTATTCAGGCGAGTACCTCTAGCCAACGGATTTACCTACCGTTGATTGTGAAGTAAGTCATACCCTAGACCTGCAAGGTTTCAAAAACCTTGTAGGTCTCTATAAATAACGTAAGGTGAACCATGGCACTTACGAAAGAAACAGTACGGGATAAAGTATTAACATATCTTTTAACCTTCACCTAGCGAGATACCTTGTGACTCAGAAACATCTATTTCAGCTTATTATCAAATTCATCGGGTTGCTTAGTCTTACGATTGGGCTAGTCGCAACGGTCATGGCGCAAACGGGCGGGGTGAAGGTGGTTATCACTCAGGTTGATAGCTCCGCGTATCCGTTGGTGGTGGTGCAGACCACTGTTAAGGACGCGCAAGGGTTGCCCTTGACGAATTTAGACGCGAGTAATTTTCAAATTATTACCCCCCCCGCCCCCCCTGATTCAGGACTACCCCCCCTTTCTCCCCCCCTGATTCAGGGGGGGACGGGGGGGGTACTGGTCGCGGTAGATAACAATCCCATGTCGGGGCAGGCGATTTTGCTGGCCTTAGATGTCAGCATGGGCGAGAGCGAATTAAGCCAAATGAAGGTGGCGGCCACCGCGTTGGTTAAGCAATTGGGGCAAAATGATGTCATGGGGCTGCTGATGTTTGATGAGCAGATACATAACGAAACCGTGCAATTTACCGCCAATCAAGCTGATTTGCTCAAAGCGATTGACGACCTTAAAGCGGTCAGCGCGGCCCGTACCATGCTCTATGAAGCGGCGGTTGAGGCCACCAAAGCAACGGCGGCGGTCAGCCTGAATCAAAAGCAACGTACCGTCATTATGCTGACTAACATTGGCGATAATGTTAATAAACTGTCACTTGATGACGCAATTTCACAAACCCAAGTGACTCATGTTCCGCTTTATATCGTGGGCTTTAGTGACCGCGCCATTAGCAACCGCGCCTCCCTTGATAAACTGGCGCAGGCTACAGGCGGACAGGCCATGTTGATTAATGAAGCGACTGATTTAGCCACGACTTTGCAATGGTTACAAGTAGTCTTACGCCAAAGTTATCGCCTGACTTTTCGTGCTACCGCTAAAATTAATGCCCTTGACCCGCGCTTTACGGTCAAAGTGACTACGATTGCGGGGGACAGTGGCGAGGCGCAGGGGGCTTTTACGCCCCAAGCCCACCCCGTGACGGTAACATTACAGGGGCTATCCCCTGATGAGGTGGTCATCAATAGCCTCAATTTGGTCAGCCAAATTCAGGCTGCCGCGCCCGTTATGACGGTTAGTTACCAATTAGATGACCAACCCGCCGTTGAAGTGACCGCCGCACCTTACAATTTCTTTTTAGATACCCCCCGCATGGCCTTCGGCGCGCATCAACTCACGGTCATCGCCACTGACCAAGTGGGTAATGTTTCGTCACCCCTTACAATTCCCTTCCGTATTCCTGAACCCATGCAAGTTGCGCCGACTTTACAGGTACGTTTAGGCGAGGAAGTGGTATTACAGTCTATGACGAACACCACCTCTATTCCAACGGAGGTGGAATTTTTGCTTGATGGGGAATTGTTAGGCCGCGCTGATAATAATTATCAATTTCATTTTACCAACGCGGACA
Organism: Chloroflexota bacterium; assembly: GCA_020049115.1. Taxonomy (GTDB): domain Bacteria; phylum Chloroflexota; class Anaerolineae; order 4572-78; family J111; genus JAIFLK01. The sequence continues at coordinate 8,490 of JAIFLK010000332.1, forward strand.
GCCATTACCCCAAAGAGGCAGGTCGCTATAATATTACGGTTCGCACGCAAGACTCGCTGAAACAGGCGGGACAAGGGACGATTATCCTTGAATTTATGAGCGCGGCTAGAACGTTGACTGTTCCCTCATGGCGCATGGGCGCGTGTTTGGTGGTCAATTTTATCATTTTATTGGCTCTCATGATTTGGTGGTTGATTTGGCGGCGACCTGCGGGAACGACCTTTGAATTATTGCCGCCGCTAACATTGCTTAATACGGGTAATACGAGCAGTCGTTATGAATTGACCGCGCAGGTGGTGGGGCAATTTAGCCCGCTTAATTTCCAATTTGGTCAGGTGGGTGCAATGTCTCAAGCCATGCCGCAGCCTCAAAATCAGCCCATGATGCCCGCACCAACTCCGCCACCTTCCCCCTTGACTCAGGGGGGACAGAGGGGGGTAGCGGAAAGTGGCGCGTCATCGGCGCGTGACCGCCAACCGACACAAACTGATATGAAAGCGACGGCCTTAGATGGGGCGGGGACACTGAAGCAGGGCTTAGGGTGTGCCAGCCAATTGGCTGACATGGTGATTGGAGTTTTAAGTTTGTTGGCGATTATTCCCGTTTTTGGCCGACCTTTTTTAGCGATGGCCGCAGATTTACAACGTCAGAAAAGCCAAGCGCAATTCATGATAGACATGCCTGGGCAAGTTGCCAAACAATTTCAAGGCCAAGCCCAAACCTTAAGGGGTGGCGTATCGGGAGTCGCCGCGCCCACCATGACCGCCCTAAATCAATCCCCTGCGCTGGCCGCGCAAACTCCCATGCCTGCTGTTTCATCTGCGCCTGTTACCCATTATGTTACAACTTCACCTCGTCCCGCCGCGCCTTCACCCATAACGCAAACGGGTGATTCAGTCATCAATTGGCAAGCTCCGCCCTTTCAAACCACCGTGATTGAGCCACAAAGCGCGCTCATCTTACATTTGCGGGTTGCGCCTGTCAAGCCATTATTACGCTCTGCTACATGTCTGATTGAGGTGCAGTCGCGCCCCATTGGAGACGATACGGGATTGCTTAATCAAACGCAATCAGTGGAGGTGGCGCAACAGGAGATACATTTGGGCGGAACGTCCATATTACGGCGTATTGCTTCATTCGTCACCTGGCTAACCTTGCTTTTAGTCATTGCTACTAATACTTTTGTAGTTTATCGTTATTGGGAGATGTTTTGGACAGTGATAGCCTTACCTGAAAGGTTGTCCGCCATGTACCCATTTTAGCCTGATTCACCCTTTCGTTTCTTTCGCTCTATTTCGTTTCTTCGCGTTCAGCATTTATAGGAGTCATTGCCTTTGTCACCCCAAGACCAACTCGAAATTATTACCCCATTTGGTCAAATCTGGTTTTATACCCTGGCTGATTTTGGGCGGGCTGCGCTTAATATTGGGCGACACCCTGATAATGATGTTGTGGTCAATGGCCCTAGCGTGGATGAACACCATGCGGTCTTGGATATTAGCCAGAAACCGTATCGGATTGTATTTTTGAGTAGCGCGGGCGATACGACTTTGCGCGGGCAACGGGTGCGGCCTAATAGTAACTATACCTTACAAAATTTGGATACCATTCAAATGGATGGTTTCCAGTTGGTTTTGCTCGTTGATACGGCGGATGCGCCCATGACTTCTGGCGAGATTTATACCGCGCCCGTCACACGCCCCGCCACCATTCCCACCATGCCAACGGCTGAGATTTATTCAGCCAGTTCCGTTGACTCCGATTTGCCCGATGAATTAGATGATTTTATTACGATTGATTTCCCTGCTTATCCTGCGGGTAAGCCTGAATTTCGGGTTAATCCTGGGGTTGAGGTGCGCTTTGCCGTTCGTATTAAGAATACAGGCGAGCGCGTGGCCGAGTTCATGGTCAGTTTGGCGGGGATTGACCCTAGTTGGGTGC
>JAIFLK010000052.1 GCA_020049115.1 Chloroflexota bacterium
AAGGCGATTTATCACCCTTTCCGCATGTTACAACGAGGCGTGCGCGCCCTCAGTCGCCACCCCTTGCAACGGATGCCATCCAAACTCTTCGGCAGTTTCAGCACCGATTATGGCTATCGCCGCACTTTTGATTGGCGACACGCCTTTAGTTAAAATCTACCCCCCTCAGTCCCCCCGACATCGGGGGGAGGCTGCAAATTTCCCCTTGATGTCGGGGAAATTTTGCTCCCTCTCCTAATTAGGAGAGGGTTGGGGTGAGGTTTTTGTAGCCTTTTAAAATCCGTTTTTATCCCCGTCCTATTTCTTTACCGTGCCAACATTGGCCCCAAATCACGCCCACCGAGCAAATGCAGGTGCAAATGGAACACCTCTTGATGCCCATGCCGCCCACAATTGACCATGAGGCGGTAGCCATTTTCGGCAATGCCCTCCTGCGCGGCGATAATTTGCGCCACGACAAAGAGATGGCCTAGCACGCCCTCATCTTCAGGGGTGATGTCATTGACGCTGGGAATGATTTTATTGGGAATAATTAAGATGTGGGTCGGGGCTTGTGGGTGAATGTCCCGAAAGGCCGTGACCCGTTCATCTTGATACACAATGTCCGCGGGAATTTCGCGGCGGATAATTTTACTGAAAATGGTTTCGTTACTCATAATTACCTCGTTTTTTTGGTTAGTTTAAAATTTTTTATATGGAGTCCGTAATCTTTTACGGACAGCCGCAAAGAATTGCGGACTCCTGGGTAAGAACCTTATGGATATCATTCTAAAGGTGAAAGCTCATTCTGGCAAGAAATGCACCGAAATAAAGACCACAATAGATGGAGGAAGATTACATTTAATTCCTTATCTATTGTGGTCTTTTTATGCTACAAGGCGCGATGGCCTGGATTAAACTATTCAGGAGTGCGAAATTAAAATTTTGACTCGCCAGTTTATGCTCTGTAATCTCGCTGAAAGTCAGGGTGGCGTTTAGCATAGCCATAAGCGAAATAAGCCGACAGAATGTGGCACACCCAGCCTAAAAACCCGCCCGTTCCCATCCAAAAACCTGGCGTAATTATCAGCCAGACAATCCCCCAAATAAATTGCCCATTATAAAACTGCCCGATGCCTGGTATAATTAAACTTAAAACCGCCGCTAAACCTGGATTTCTCATGATAAGCTCCTTTGAGACCTAGTATATCGTTGATTAATCAATTTTTTCCCAAAATTACCATTTGCCTCACTATCCTTTACGCAAAATGGCTTATTTTCGACGCGCCATTAAGCCAATTCTAGCAAATATCCATCTTTTGTCGATATAAAAGTCAGTAAACCAACGCTATTTTAACTTTCTCATTTTGCGTTGCTAGTGAGAGTGAGGTAGAATTAACCGATTTTATAAAACAATTACTATAAAAATTAGTACCATATTCATGAGTTATTTAAATAGAGTGATTTTAGGTCACTCTTTTCCATTGGAGGTTACATTTCTATGCGCGTATTACTCATTAATCCACGGTTTCACTTACCCATTGATACCCGAACCAGCCCCCATTTAGGCTTGGCTTATCTAGCCGCCGTCTCGGAACAACGGGGCGATGAGGTCATGGTCTTTGACGCTGACGTTGAAGAAGAACCGATTGGCGAGACTATTCGCCGTTTTAATCCTGATGTGGTTGGGATTACGGCCAATACCCCGCAAGTTAAATCCGCGTGGCGCACCGCCCAGGCCATTAAAGCCGTCAAAGATATTCCCGTAATATTAGGTGGCCCGCATGTCTCCGTTTTGCCTGCTGAAAGTACGCAACGCCCTGAAGTTGATGTGGTGGTGCGGGGGGAAGGGGAAACCGTTTGGATTAAGCTTTGTGGCATTATTGAAAAAACGAAAGCTCACAAACCCAATTTTACCGCCAAAGATTTACTTGACCCCCAAGCGGCTCTGCTTGATGGATTACTCGGTATTACGTATCATACTACCGACGGCAAAGAGTGCCATAACCCCGACCACCCGACGATTGCCGATTTGGACACGCTGCCTTTTCCTGCGTATCATTTCTTCAAAATGAATAGTTACACTAATTTACAACCCGCCACCGATGCCGTAGACGGGTCAAAATCTTTCTCCGTGATGACTTCGCGTGGCTGTCCTTATCGTTGTACGTTTTGTTCACAAAGTATCATGCCCGTGAAATGGCGCGCCCGTAGCCCCGAAAGCGTTTTGGCGGAATGGAAACATCTCGTTCATAATCTCGGCGCGCTAGAGATTGGCGTGTTAGATGACTCGGCCAACATTCAGGTTGACCGCCTAGAGCGCATGGCCGATTTGTTCATTGAAAATAAACTGAACCATGTTCCCTGGATTTTCGTTAATGGGATTCGGGCTAATCTTGCTACGACAGAATTATTAAGCAAACTAAAAACGGCGGGCCTCAAACGAGTCGCCTTTGGCGTGGAGAGTGGCGACCCTGATGTATTACTCTCTATTGACAAAAAGATTGACCATGATACCATTCGTCAAGCCTTCAAGAACGCCAAAAAAGTGGGGCTAGAAACGATGGGCTTCTTCATTATAGGACTCCCTGGTGAGAATGAAGAAACAATGGAGAATACCATTAAATTTGCGTGTGAAGTTGACCCCATGATTGCCAACTTCTCCATGATGACTCCCTACCCTGGCACCAAAGTTTGGGAAATCGTCAAACGACAAGGCCATTTATTACTTAACGATTGGGAAGATTATGTCTTCTTTGATGGCCGCGCCCGCTATGAACTCGGCGACATGACGGCGGAATTAGTGGAACGCAAATGGAAGGAAGCCTATCGCCGCTTCTACCTGCGCCCGCACCGCATTGTCCAAACCTTAAGCCGCCGAGATTTCTGGATTAATTGGCGACGGACGTTTAAAGTGGCCTTCAAAACCATTTTCCCCGCCAAAGAGAAAACTGAATTACGTCAATCTGTTGAGACCGTTGCTGTTTAATAATTGTTTAGAATCCGCGAAGAAACGCGAAGAAATCCCACAGGATACGCCCTAGTCATCAGGTGACTTGAAGTCACCTGATGACTAAAAATCCCCCAACTTCCGATTTTTTCGCGCCCCTTCGCGGATTCTGCATGTTGTATCTCGCGTGAAAAATTCTTCCTTCTTCATTATAAGTTGGCTCATCTTGCTCATAGGCTGCAACCCCCTAGCCCCTGCACCCTCGCCCACCCCTAACCTGCCCGTTACGGAAATTGTGCAACGCTCAAGCCAAGCCATGCTCAAGGCCAAAACCATGCACTTTAATATTACGCTTTCTGGCGCGCTAGATTACATTGACCGCCCGCCCACCACCGCCCTCAAAGGAGTTGACGGTGATTTGCTCCGCCCCGATAAAGTGCGCGCCACCGTCAAGGTCAGCACATTAGGGGTTGTGACGCAAATTGGCTTGATTAGTTTGGGCGAGACCTCCTACGTCACCAATCCCATGAACCAACGTTGGCAATTATTACCGCCTGAATGGGGTTGGTATTTTGACCCGCGCGCGCCGTTTGATGAACAGCATGGGATTCCCGCCATCATCCCCCTTGTTCCCATGCACAAAATTGGCGTGGAGGAGCTAGAGGGCAAATCTTACTATCACATTGCGGGAACGGCGCAAGGTGAGCAAATTACTTGGTGGACGGCGGGCATGATTGCCTCTGGTGATGTGCCTGTGGATTTGTGGATTGCGCCTGATACCTTTGAAATTCGTAAGGTACGTTTAGTGGAAACCACGAGCGACGAGAAACGCCCCACAACTTGGGATATTATTTTTACGCAATATGACGTTCCCGTGGAGATTATCGCGCCACCTGTGGAGTAATAACTTATGTTACCAGATGATAACTCAATGCAATATCCCTTAACCGAAAAAATTGGTCGGCCTGACCTTTTTGTCGGACGCAGTCGCGAATTTAAGAATTTTGGGCAATGGTTAGAGAATATTCCCAGAACCCTGTCCAAATCGCGGGTGATTTTGGCGCGGCGCAAAAGTGGCAAAACGGTTTTCGTGCAACGCCTCTTTAATCAACTATGGAGTGCCAATGGGCAGATTATTCCCTTTTATTTCAGTGTGCCTGAAACTAAAATTTGGTATCCCGACTTTGCCGTAAGTTATTACCGCGCTTTTGCCTCACAATACATTTCATTTTTAGAACGTGAGCCTGAATGGGTCATGCATCCCTTATCTTTAGAAAAAATTAAGGGATATGGCCTGAGTAAATCCATTTCCCTGTTAGTTGATGATATAGAATTATTACTAAAACGAGATAACCACGCGGCCATGTGGGAAACGGCCTACAGCGCGCCGCACCGTTTTGCGGGTATCTATAACCAACGGATTTTGGTCATCATTGATGAGTTTCAATATCTAACACAGTTTGTCTACCCTGACCAACATTTTCAAACGCCCGTTATTGAAAGTATGCCAGGCAGTTTTCATACCGTGGTGGAGTCCAAAGTTGCGCCCATGTTGGTGACGGGTTCATATATCAGTTGGTTACTAGATATTTGTATGCGTTATCTTGAAGCTGGCCGCTTGACCAAATGGCGCATGTCCCCCTATCTGCCACCTGATGAGGGGTTACAAGCTGTTTATAAATATGCCGAACTCTATCAGCAGCCTATCACCAATGAGACCGCGCCCCTCATCAACCAACTCTGCATGGCTGACCCTTTTTTCATTTCGTGCGTTATTCAAAGTAACTATGATGATAAAATCCTGACAACTTCTGACGGGGTAGTCAATACGGTTAATTACGAAATTACTCACCATGAATCGGAACTCTCTGAAACATGGAAGGAGTACATTAGCCTTACTTTACCTAAAATCAATGACGTACATAGCAAACAGCTGCTACTTCATTTAAGTAAATATAATCAACGGCAATGGACTCCGCGTGAACTTAAAGAAGCCTTACAATTAGAGCTACCCGTTCAGAAAATCCAAGAGAAATTAAACTTAATGATTGAAGCCGATTTAATCAATCAAGGGGATGCCGATATTGATTATCAAGGCTTACAAGATGGGACACTTTATCTCATTTTGCGCCATCGTTTTGAGAAGGAAATTACGACTTTTGCCCCTGACCTGCGGGTAGATTTTCAAGCCGACATTGCTGCCCTGAAGAAAGATAAACAACGATTACAGGGCATGTTAAATCAACTCAGTGGCAAAATGGCTGAGTATCAACTCGCCACTCAATTTCGTAGCCACAAACGCTTTGCTCTAACAGAATATTTCAAAGGGATTCAAGATAATACCCGCCTCAATATTATTGATGTAAAATTACGGGTTATTTTGCAACGGCCTGACGGTAAACAGCTAGAGTTAGATGTAGTCGCCGAATCAAGTTGTGGGCGGGTGGTGTTAATTGAGGTGAAAAAGTGGCAAAAGGCCGTTGGACGGGAGGTCATTGAGGATTTTTGGGAAAAAGTGCAGTGTTATCAACAGCAATATCCTAAACATATTGTATTAGCGGCGGTCTACAGTTTAGGCGGCTTCACCGAGGAAGCCGAAACTCTCAGCGCGAGCTATGGACTTGGGCTGACTGAACATATCGAATGGAACTAACATGACAACTAAGGCCACGCCACACCCCTATCTCGTCCTCGCCCTCGTCTGCTTTGGCGTGTTTATCTCCGCCCACGACCTGACGGTAATTTCCACGATGTTACCGCAGATGATTTTTGATTTTGAAATCCCCATGCCTGGTGGTTTAGATGACGCGTCGTGGATTGTTTCAGCATATCTCATTACGCACGTCGTTGCCATGCCCCTCATGGGGCGTATTTCAGATATTTACGGGCGGCGGTTCATCTTTATTAGTTGCATGGCAATTTTCGCGCTCGGCTCATTCATGGTCGCGCAGGCCACTACCCTTAATTTTTTGATATTCTCACGCGTCATTCAAGCCATTGGCGGCGGCGGAGTCGTGCCTGTGGCAATGGCGGTCATTGGCGATATTTTTCCTGAAGAGGAACGGGCGTTTGCGTTGGGCATTTTAGGCACGGTGGACACCTTTGGCTGGATTATTGGGCCGATGTATGGCGCATTTTGGGTCAATTATTTCAATTGGCATGACCAATTTTACTTTAACATTCCCATTAGTTTCATCGCGATTATCTTTGGCTGGTTTCTATTACGCCCCTTAACGGTACAAACTGATGCTACAAAATCTCTCGATTGGGGCGGCGCAATTTTGCTGAGTTTAGCCTTAACGCTACTTAATATCGGCCTCGCCAATAGTGGTGGTCATGCCGCGAGTGGCCCTAGCTTTGATTTTTCCGCCCCACGCCCCACCTGGCAAACCGTTGCGCCTTATTTCATTAGCGGCCTGATTGCCCTCGCCATGTTTGTTTGGCTAGAACGGCGCACTGCCAAACCATTACTTGATGTAACGATGTTTACTGTGGCTAATTTTACTCTCGCCTGCCTCATTAACTTTGTGGTCGGCATGGCCTTAATGATTGCTATGGTGGGCGTACCGCTTTTTGTGAATGGGGTATTGGCGAGTGGCACGACACTTGATGACTTTATCCGCACCGCTGCGCTCAACAGTGGGCAAATCCTCACGGCGATGACCGCAGGCATGGCCGCCACATCGCTCATTGGTGGCTGGTTATGCACCCGTTTTGGCTACCGTTTGCCCATTATCAGTGGTTTATTGGTCATGAGTTTTGGCTTTTATTTAATGAATACCTGGTCAACTGAAGCAACCTACCCCATGATGGCGTGGCATTTATTACTAACGGGTTTAGGCTTTGGCCTCGTCATTGCCCCCGTTGGCACAGCCGTTATTAACGCTGTTCCCGCCGAATCGTTGGGCATTGCCTCTAGCATGGTGCTAATTTTGCGGCTCATGGGCATGAGTGTGGGGTTATCTAGCCTGACGGCGTGGGGATTACATCGTTATGACGTTCTCAGCCAACTTTATCCCCTCAATGAACTTGGCCTACATATCGCCGAGATTACGGCGCAGATTATGAATGAAGTTTTTCTCGGTTCAGCCCTGTTAGCTTTGTTAGCAATTGGCTTGGCGATTGGCCTTAAATCTCAGGATTTTCGCTCGCGGAGTGCAAACCTTTAAATTTGACAGTGTCAAATCTAAAGATTTGGACTCCAATCTGTGGTTATTTTGTAACAAAAACACATCTTTAATCCTAAAATCCTGTAAATCATGGTTGTGGTTGTTAAATTCGCCTATTTAGGCTAAACTTCTAACTGTTTGTTGTCTCAGCAGTTAATTATCAACCCTCAAATTCACGTTACTTTAAGGAGAAAATTTTATGAATCGCAATATCATGATTGGCCTAGCAGTTGCTCTTGTTATCGGAATGTGTTCGTTATTTGCTTGTGTTGGTATCGTCGCGTTTGTCTATCAAGATGAATTACAAGCCTATTTAGGGCTACAAGTTTCGCAAAAAACCGCGACGCTGTTGCCTGAAAACACGCAATTTTATCTCTCCATGACCCCCAATATTCAGGCAATACCGGGCTATGAAAACTTAAAAGCCTTGTATTTAGATAATCCTGAGATAATCAAAATCATGGAGCGCACGGAAAAAGAAGCGACTAAAAGTAATATCTCTTTCAAGGAAGATGTTCAGCCCTGGCTAGGCACAGAAGTGGTTATTGCCATTCCTGAATTTGCCACCACCTTAGCTCAAGATAGTGCCGCAACCGCCCCTGATTTTATTATCTCGGCCCAAACGCGAGATAAAGCGGCTTCGGATAAATTTATTGATAAAGTTTTAACTGAGCCAAACCAAGCCCCTTTCACCGATGAAGCCTATCAAGGAATTACGCTACACTTGCAACAGCAATCTAAAGGTGATTATAAAGAAATTATTGTTGTCAGTTTGAATGATTTGGTTATTATTGCCACTGATAAAGCCATGGTTAAAGATATGATTGACCGTTCCAAGGGCAGTAATACCCCTTCATTTGTAAGCAATGCGAAATATAGCAAAATTGTCAGCGAATTGCCCAGTAATACGATTGCGACCATGTATATGGAAACATTTGGCCTATTTGAGGCCGCTTCTAAAGAGAGTGCGTTCACTGTGCCTGACAGTTCATTACAAGATATGCGGGCTTTTGAGGCAGTTGGTATTGCAGCATTGTTACAACCTAATGGGATTCAAGTGGATATGGCGATAACTTACAATACAAACAAGATGAGCGAAGCCATGAAAACCTCACTCAAAACGCGGTCAGACTCACCTAACGCTATTTTACAGAATATTCCCGCTGAGGCATTAGTGGTACTCAGCGGCTCTGATTTGAATAAGATATGGCAAAATGTGAAGGAAGGCATGGCGAATAACCCCGATTTTGAAAGCCAAATGACCGACATGGAAAGTGAAATGGGTTTCAGCTTAGATAAAGATGTCTTTGGTTGGATGACGGGCGAATATGCCATGGTGTTGGTGGACGCGCCTAAAAACGAGGACTCTTTTTTACCGCGTGGGGGTGGCTATGTTTTGATTGGCAGTAAAGATATTGCTGCTGCTAAAACTCATGTTGCCACCGTTGCCGATGCCATGCAAGAACAAATGGGGCCGATGATGACCTTAAAAACGCAAACTATTGCAGGTATTGAGTTGACCTCGCCAGAAAATCCATTGGATGATGCCTTTTTAGGGGGCTATGGCTTTCAGGGCGATTATTTTCTAACGGCCTACCGTGAGGAAGCCGTCACCGCGTTGGCGAATGCCAAGCAAAATCCCTTCACTAATCAAGCCAACTTTAAGGCATTGCAAAGTTATCTGCCTGCCAAAAATACCGGCTACATTTACGCTAATTTAGACCAACTCCGCGCCGTCATGGAAAGTGATTTGACGGGTTCAGCCCAAACCGAGTACGAAACCAATATGAAACCTTTCCTTAAGCCTGTCCATGCCATTGGTAGCGCAGCCAGCACCGAGGGTTTTGATAAAGGGGTGAGCAAAGGGTCATTGTTCTTGTTAATTTCAGAATAGTATTGTTTTAGACCTCACAGGTTTTAAAAACCTGTGAGGTCTTGAATTGGAGATATATCATCATGTTAAGACCATTGGCACGCAAAGCCAAGAAAGCCCTCAAAGAGGCCGCTAAAAATATTCAAGCCAGCACGTTAATGGGCATGGAACATGTGGAGGGTTTCATTCCCTCCAGCCATGAACGCACTTCAGATATAGTGTGGCTAGATTTGGGCGATTTGGGCGATTTAGTCAACCCTGACGGCCC
>JAIFLK010000277.1 GCA_020049115.1 Chloroflexota bacterium
TTACTCTTTATTTATCTGGCCTTAGAGCATGGCTTTGAACCCCTCTTATTAATACCGATTGGCTTTGGTATTATCGTAGGCAACTTACCCATTCCCAAAGGGCTAGAATTGAGTATCTATGAAGAGGGCAGCGTTTTAAATTACCTTTACTTTGGGGTCACGCATGGGATTTACCCGCCGATCATCTTTTTAGGCATTGGGGCGATGACCGATTTCTCGGCCTTAGTCGCGCAACCTAAATTGATTTTATTAGGGGCCGCCGCGCAAATGGGCATCTTCTTCACCTTTATCGGGGCGATATTTATTGGCTCCTATTTTGGTTTAGGCTTATCTGACCCTGACGACCCCACTCGCCTCTTCAAAGCAGCCGCATCCATTGCCATCATTGGTGGCGCAGACGGCCCAACCGCCATTTTCCTCACTACCCACCTCGCCCCCGATTTATTGGGCGCGATTGCCGTCTCCGCTTACTCCTACATGGCTCTCGTCCCCGTCATTCAACCACCGATTATGCGCTTTCTGACCACCAAAGAAGAACGACTCATCATCATGCCCACGCCCCCCCCCCCTAGTCGTTTTCAACGATTGGCCTTCCCGATTGTTACTTTGATTGTCTGTGTATTCATTGCCCCTGGTTCATTGCCCCTGTTAGCCATGCTATTGCTAGGCAATCTACTCAAAGAAAGTGGGGTGACAGAACGGTTAGCCCAAACCGCCCGCAACGCCATGATAGATAGCGTAACCATCATCTTAGGTCTTACCATCGGCGCGAGTACCCAAGCAGTCATCTTAGGTCTTACCATCGGCGCGAGTACCCAAGCAGATACCTTTCTGAAGCCACAATCTATCGTCATTTTTTGTATGGGCGCAGTCGCTTTTGCCATCGGTACAGCCAGTGGCGTGCTTTTTGCCAAGTTTATGAACCTGTTCCCAGGCCCTAAAATTAACCCCTTAATTGGCTCGGCAGGAGTCTCCGCCGTCCCGATGGCCGCGCGGGTCTCCCACCTGGAAGCCCAAAAAGAAAACCCGCAAAACTATCTCATCATCCACGCCATGGCTCCCAATGTGGCAGGAGTCATTGGTTCAGCCGTCGCGGCGGGTGTGTTATTAGCTCTGCTCCGTTAATAATGGGTTTCGACCCAAAGGGTTAAAAAGAAACCCTTTGGGTCAGCCCCACCATCAAAGCTACGCCCCTTGCCTTAATTGCCTCCTATTTCGTTGCGTGTTATAATCAGCCCGTAATTTCCCACGAGTTCAATCAATCCACCTAAAAAACAAATCAATAGTTAAAGTCTCTCTTAAGGAGGAGAAGGGATGAGTCTTTCCAACAACGTTCTGCTATATATCGTTATCTCCGTTGCCCTTGGTTATCTATTTCGTACCCTTAAAAATAGTGATGGCAGTGCCAAATTCACCTGGCAAACGGCTGGTATCATCATAGGTGTTGTTTGTGCCATAGCCAACGTCGCCTTTGCCATGACGGGATTACCTTTTGGCGGAGCATTTAATCTTGACACTCGCCTCGGTCTTTTCGGTGGGAATTTACTCACCGGCCTCATCATTGGCATACCCATTGGCATGATTGTCGCCTACGACATGGCCCGCCGTTTCACCCTGATTGATGGCTGGATGCTCTTTTTCAAAATCGGCATCATCTACGTGGTCATTGGTGGCAGTATTTCCTCCTTAGCCATTCCCCGTTATACCACGCAACAATGGTTTGATTTCTTCATTTTTGGCCTTGCTCAAGGCGGTATTTATGCCCTCATCGCCCTCGGTTACACCCTCGTTTACGGTATCCTCTTCATGATTAACTTCGCTCATGGCGAAATTTTCATGGTCGGAGCGTACACGGCTTTTTACGCCGCCAACGCCCTCAGCAAACCAGGGGCCAATGGCGCGCCCGCCTATCTTGATACCCACCCCTTCATCAGCCTACTCATCATTTTCGCCGTCGCCATTATCACCTCCACCGTGGTGGCGGTATTGGTTGAACGCATTGCCTACCGCCCCCTCCGCCGCGCCCCACGTTTAGTCCCCCTTATCACCGCGATTGGGGCTTCGTTTTTTCTCCAATATAGTGTACGCGGCTTTTACGGTTCAGGCGTGCAAGCCTATCCCCAAGTGAAAGCCTTAGATGGTAATTTACTCTTATCAGATTTCATGACGGCAGTGGCCTTAGCCCTTATCGTCGCGGCCTGTGTTTACCTCACCCGCCCCTTAGGGGAAATGGTTAAAAAATCCTTCCCTCGCCTGGAATGGGCCCCACCTGCTGCCATGATTGGTGCAGGTTTAATTGCGGTTTATATCGGTTATCTCATCTCCGCCGTTATCTTCACCTCAACCTATCCCATGCCCCTCTCCCGCATCCAATTTGTCATCATCATCGCCTCTGTGGTCATGATGGGTGGGCTATATAGCATTGTCCACTTCACCAAAATCGGCAAGGCCATGCGCGCCGTTTCGGAAGATAAAGATGTGGCCGCCCTCATGGGCATAGACGTTGACCGCATCATCACCATCACCTTTGCCTTAGGCGCTTCCCTCGCAGGCGCAGCAGGCGTATTATACGCCCTCATGTTCCGCCAAGTTCACTTCTTCATGGGTTTCCTCCCTGGCCTCAAAGCCTTCACCGCCGCCGTATTAGGCGGTATTGGCAACGTGCCTGGGGCCATGTTAGGTGGTTTCTTCTTAGGCATTGTCGAGTCTGTCGGCCCTAGTTTATTTCTGGAAGGGTTAGGCATTCCCGCCGCCTATCAATTAAAAGATGTAATTGCCTTCACCATGTTAGTGTTGGTTCTTATTTTCCGTCCCACCGGTATCATGGGCGTAGAAGTAGGGAAGAAAAAAGCCTAAAGTTTGCGCCTTACAAGTTACTTTCAGTAAATTGTAAAGTGCAAACCCGCGACAAACCACCATGCATCATCATAAAGAGTTACCCGTTTTCACTTGGCAAAGCCTCCTTCAATATGGGGTCATTGCTGGAGTCTGTGTCCTTTACATCTGTCTCGTGGGCATATTTGAGGCATTTCAAGTACGAAATGTAATAGAGTTTCAACTAGCAATACCCGTCATTGGCACAGTTAAATCATTACCATTAGGGCTTGCCGTCTTATTAACCATTATCTTTACGATGGGATATGTAACTCCCCGTAACTTAGTCGGCAAACAAAATGTACCATTGGCAATTGGCAGTGGCGTGGTGGTCGGATTAATGGCGGGCCTCATGTTAGCCGCGTTTGTCTCCCTCATTGGCCCGCTCAACATTCGCGGCATGTTCATCAATGCCTCGCCCAAACTTATTCAATTTCTCACCTTCCAACAACCTAGCATGACTACTGGCTTGCTCATGTTAATCGCCACCCTCACCGCAACTAGCACCGTCGGGGCCATTATTTACGTCTTGCCTAGCTTACCCCAACGCATCATTTTAGCGGGGTTAACCGCCATTTTATTCATGGGCATGTTGCAAGATTTCTTAACTCGTATCAATGTCATTGAAGCCCTCGCCCATATCATTTATGGTCGCAAAGGTCTCACGGCTTCAGGCGCGGCCATCATTTTTGTCTTATTTGCGGGCCTCTATGCCTTTTGGTCTACTCAGGGCGAGAGCCTTAAAGGTCGGGTGGCGCAACTGCCCAAAACTCAACAACGGGTCTTAAATTGGAGTGGGATTTTGGTCGGTTTAATCATCCTCATTGGCATCCCCCATTGGACTGATTCCTACGTCACCCAAATTTTATTCCTCGTCGGGCTATACACCGCCATGGGGCTAGGGCTTAATCTGGAGTTAGGTTGGGCGGGTCTACTTGACCTCGGCTTTTCAGGCTTTTTCGCCATTGGCGCATACACTGTAGCTATTATGACCTCAACGGGCAAACTCGGTTTCGGCTACTCCTTTTGGGTCGCCGTCCCCACCGCCGTCCTCTTTTCAGCTATTGCAGGAGTCATTTTAGGTATTCCCGTCCTCCGCACTCGCGGCGACTACTTAGCCATTATCACCCTGGGGCTGGCCGAAATTATCCGCATCATGGCTAAATCCAATGCCATGAAAGAGTTTCTCGGCGGCCCACAAGGGGTCTTAAATATTGCTAAACCTAACATTGGTAGCGTAGGACAATCCGTTTTTGGGATTACCGAACTAAAAGACCCCATGCATTTTTACTATCTCATTCTCATCGTTTGCGCCATTATTGGCTTCATGGCTTGGCGACTCCAATATGCCCGTATTGGCCGCAACTGGATTGCGCTGCGTGAAGATGAAGATGTGGCTGAGGCTATGGGGATTAATCTTATCGCCACCAAATTGCTGGCCTTTGGTATTGGGGCCTCATTCGCGGGCTTTGGCGGGGCGGTCTTTGCCGCCAATCTTGGCTCCGTTTTCCCCGACAGTTTTACCTTGCTCGTTTCGGTTAATGTCGTTAGCTTGGTCATTATCGGCGGCTTGGGCAGTATTCCAGGGGTGATTGTCGGCGCACTCGTACTAGTGGGGCTGCCTGAACTCCTGCGGGAATTTGCTGAATTTCGCTTGCTCATTTACGGCATGTTGTTGGTGGTCATGATGTTGGTCAGACCCGAAGGTTTCTGGCCGTCAGAGGCGAACATTCGTCAGCTTCATATTGATGACGATGACAGTACACCTGTAACGGCATAATCTATCAGATAGGACTTACGCAAAAAGGCAAAATCCCCCCTCAGTCCCCCCAAAGGGAGAGAAGTTTTACTCCCTCGCCCTGTGGGAGCTAACTATTACCCACAAGTCTGCACGAGGCTAAAGCCGTCGTGCTAGGAGTAACATGGCCTTAATTCCATCGCCTAAAAACATGTGGGTAATAGTTAGCTGTGGGAGAGGGTCGGGGTGAGGGTTCTGTGTAAGTCCTATCTGAAATCAAAAAGCCCTCTTAGGAGGGCTTTTTTGTGTTTAAAACACAAAAAGCCACACAAACTGCGTGTGGCCTCTTGCTGCGCCGTAGCAACTACCTACCCAAATTGAAAGGTGATGCTACGGCACAATGTATATGACTACTACTGACAACCATCAGCACCACCTCCTTGTTTCTTAGGATAGCTCAAATGAAGGACACAAAATGATAAAAGTAACTTTTTTGAGGTGGATAGCTGAGAGCTATTATTACACAGATTAGCTGATTTGTCAAGGACTTTTTTTAAAAAGTTATCCTAGACCTGCAAGGTCTTCAAAACCTTGTAGGTCTGATTTGTCAAGGACTTTTTTAATTTCCTACCGGACGAATCCCTTGATGAATAATCAGGCCACCAATGGTGCGTAAAATAAGCTCTGGACTCTGCTTTTGAATCATGCGATATAACTCAACTGTCGTCAAGGGCGTGTTATTGTTTGCAATAAACGCCCGAAAAATGGCCGTTATCAAGGGCGTATATTCATCAATAAAATGGGGCTTCTTAACACAATGTTCACGAATTAGCTCCCATAATATATCCACTTGAAAAACTTCACCACTTTCAGGGTTAATCCAATCAAATTGGCTCACCCCGTCAGGCATGACGGGAATATCGGCACAACTTTGGTCTAGCAAATAACTGTGCAAATTTTGTTTATTCTTTTGCCACCACAGAAAATCAAGGTGGAACTTTGTTTCCAGCGTGGGTCGGGTATATTTAGGCATGTGGGCGGGATGAATTAGGAGTGATGAGTTATGAGTTGTTTACTCGTAGGAGTTACACAAAAGCCAAGTCTACCCCCCTTAATCCCCCCGACATCAGGGGGAGATGTTTACTCCCTCTCCTACATAGGAGAGGGCTGGGGTGAGGTTTTGCATAAGTCCTAACTCATAACTCATCACTCCTAACGATGAACTAATCTTTCAATTTTGGGTTATAACTCCAATACCCATGTTCCATACCGAGAAAACAGGGTTGAGTGGTCAGTTCATGGAAAATTTCGCCGGGGGAAGTGCGGCGTAAAATATTGACAGCCGTGTATAACGTCTTCACATGGACGGTACTTTGCGGGCTAAGTTTAGAAAGTTCGGGGAACATACTACAGAGCAAGTCAAAAACAGGGGTTTTTTGGTCGCGGATTTTTTGCCACAGCGTATCAATTTTATCAGGATTGGCTTCACTAATCATCATCAACTCATCATATTTACAGCCAATCGCTTCTTGATTCATACGAAAAGTTAAGCGACTGCCATCCGCCGTGGCCTGGCGCACCCAATCTCTTTGGCTACGCACCGCCTCGTAATCAATTACCACTTGGGTCGGGTTATTGGTACGTTTGAGATGGAGATACGTTCCCACAGGCAAAACATTCCGCCGATACCATTTTTCCAAGCCAAAAACATAGTTATATTGTAAGACGACCCAACCAGGAAAACTATTCCCCGTGCGTCCATCTATAAATTCAAATAAAACAGGGTTGTAATAACTAATGGGGAAAAAGGCTTGGGTTTTGGGCGTTAAAGGCAGCGTACCACTGCGCCAATGAGGATGAGTTAGGGTCAGGCTGATGGTTTTAAAAGTGGTGTCAATGGTGGCAATTTCAACGATGGGGGTCAACTCATCATCGATTTGCGCCAGTAACCCTTGTAAACCAGAGTCAAACGAATCAGTTTTATAACTAATTATTTTACCTTGTAATCGGATAGGTTGCGCGGTGGCTTCAGGTGGCTGCAAACGGTCTAAATACCATAACACTTGCCCCTTCGGGCCAACATCATCAAAACGACTATCCGCCGCCAGCCGACAATTAACCAAGAAACGGCTCATTTCCGTCACATGCCCATTTTCCGACAAGCCCATTTGTTCCACCATTTGGTCTACGGGCAACGGGCGGCCCGCAATATCAATGGCCGCGTCAGCAATATTGAACAAGCCTTCTTGAATATCGGGCAGCAAATCACGTAAGAAATAGTTATCTTGAAAGCGAATGAACTCTTTATGAGCGTCAAGGTTCTTTTTTATGGTGGCGCGAATAGTCTCACGCTGAGTCTCATAAATAGTTTCTGGCGGTAAAACGCCTAAGCCGTCGGTCAGGGCTAGAGCCGACCCAGAATTGAGGGCATGGTCATAGTCAAAATCAGCGACAAATTCACGCGGGGGCAAACTTTCATTAAAAGTCACTTGCATCACCGAGAACTTATCATAGTGCGGATGTTTGCCTGGACGCACCGCTGTTACTTTGCCCGCCGCAAAGCCCATTTGGGCAAACATAACTTTTTCGCCCACCTCAAAATGTTCTTTCGGCTGATACAAATGACCATCTTGCAGCGTAATAAATTCTTGCTCTTCGACGGCGCAGTAATGCCTCACCAGTAATAAACCAATTTCATCTAAAGAAAAAATGCGGTTTTCTTCTAAGATACGATTGGTAATAAATTCAATATCGCTGGAACTAACTTGAAATAGCTCTTGCCAATATGTAGGGGATTGGGTTCTTCGTTGCTTCAAAATGGGACTACCTTTCATGATTTAAGTTTTATAGTTTTAGGTCACGTTTACTTTAGATAAACCAACAACCTATTATACTATCTTTCACCTCGCTTGACAAATTGTGGTAATTTTGGGGGAAGTCATGAATAACAAAGTGACCATGAAACTGAGCGCGTTTCATGGGGTTAAACCCCTAGGGCATAAAGTCATGGTTTCATCCTGACTTAACTATCAGTTTGAAAAATTTAAAATTCTGGCTAGAATAATAAGTGTGCTATTACTAGCTCCTGAGGGGGAGGGTTAGCCAACTATCCTTGTATTAGCAGACATACAGGAGGAAACAGATGAAGAAAAAAGACGGAGCTTCATTATTAGGATTGATTGATGAATTGCAAAACCAGAAGCAGTTTCAACAGCTTAACTGGAGTGGTTCATTTAAAGAATATCTTGATATTGTCGCTCAAAATCCACAAGTTACCCGCAATGCCTTCCAACGTATCTATGACATGATTATGGCGTATGGTTACAATGAGTTTGAGGATGCTAAAAAGAAATTAACTCGATATAACTTTTTTAGCGATTCTCGGCTGGGTGATGAAGATGCTATTTTCGGCCTAGAAATCCCGTTGATGCGCTTGGTTAATTTTTTCCAGGCCGCCTCGAAAGGGTATGGCACGGAAAAACGGGTATTATTACTCCATGGGCCAGTTGGCTCTTCTAAAAGTACGATTGTTCGTCGTTTGAAAAAAGGCACTGAACATTACAGTCAAACAGATGAGGGTGCTTTATATACCTTTGATTGGTTCATTGGCGAGTTGCCTGAAACTACCCCCCCTGAATTTTACCATACCACCGCCGTTAAAGAACGTAATGCAGAGTGGGAAGCCTGCCCCATGCATGAAGACCCGTTACATCTTATTCCGTTGTACATGCGCGAAAAGTTCATTAGCCAATTGAATGATGGCAAAGCTGAAAATGAGCAGATACGCATTGAGGGTGGATTGTGTCCGCCTTGTCGTTACCATCTGCAAGAATTGATGCGGTTGTATAGTGGCGATTGGACGAAAATGATTCGTCATATTCGGATACGTCGCTTGGTGTTCAGCGAGCAAGACCGCATTGGGATTGGCACATTCCAGCCGAAAGATGAGAAAAATCAAGACTCAACGGAGCTAACGGGTGATATTAACTATCGTAAGATTGCCATTTATGGAAGCGATAGTGACCCGCGCGCCTTCAATTTTGATGGTGAATTTAACATTGCCAATCGTGGCTTGATTGAATTTATCGAAATGCTTAAGCTAGATGTCGCCTTCCTGTATGACCTGTTGGGCGCGTCGCAAGAGCATAAAATTAAGTCCAAGAAGTTTGCACAGACGGATATAGATGAAGTAATTTTAGGACATACGAACGAGCCAGAATACCGCCGCTTAGAAAATAACGAGTTCATGGAGGCTCTCAAAGACCGCACGGTGCGGATTGATGTGCCTTACATTACGAAGCTAAAAGATGAGATTCGGATTTATGAGCGTGATTTTAACCGTAAGCGAGTGTTATTACACATTGCGCCGCACACCTTAGAAATGGCCGCGATGTGGGCGGTATTGACTCGCTTGGAAGAGCCGAAGAAAGCCAACTTAACCTTATTGCAAAAACTTAAATTATACGATGGGAAGATGTTGCCAGGCTTCACTGAGGATAATGTCAAAGAGTTACGCAAGGGGGCGATGCACGAAGGCATGGATGGGATTAGCCCGCGTTATGTGCAGGATAAGATTAGTAACGCGCTGGTTAATTACGCTGATGGTTACATTAACCCCTTCATGGTGTTGAATGAGTTGGAGTCGGGGCTGAAAAATCATCCCTTGATTACGAATGATGAAGAACGCAAACGCTACCGTGAGTTATTGGCGGTGGTTAAAAATGAGTACACTGAGATAGTGAAAAACGAAGTGCAACGTGCCATTAGTTCAGATGAGCAAGCGATTAAGCGGCTCTGTTCTAACTATATTGACAATATTAAAGCCTATACCCAACGGGAAAAGGTGGTCAATAAATTTACGGGGCAGGCCGAAGAACCTGATGAACGGCTCATGCGGAGTATTGAAACAAAAATTGATATTCCTGATAGCCGTAAAGATGATTTCCGCCGCGAGATTATGAATTATATCGGGGCGTT
The DNA here is from genome assembly GCA_020049115.1 of Chloroflexota bacterium. Taxonomy (GTDB): domain Bacteria; phylum Chloroflexota; class Anaerolineae; order 4572-78; family J111; genus JAIFLK01. Next base: position 9,590 of record JAIFLK010000277.1, read on the forward strand.
GGCGATTGAGGGGCGAACGTTTGATTATAAAACGAATCAACGGCTGCTTAAGGCGTTAGAAATGAAGCTATTTGAAGACCAAAAAGATAGCATTAAACTAACCTCCTTAGTGAGCCGCGTCATTGACCGCGATACCCAAGAAAAAATTGATGTGGTTAAAGCCCGTCTCATTAAAAACTTTGGTTATAATGAACAAAGTGCCACTGACATTCTTAATTACGTTGCCAGCATTTTTGCGCGCGGCGATGCCACTGACATTCTTAATTACGTTGCCAGCATTTTTGCGCGCGGCGATGTAAACGAAGCCTAAAAAGTCGTTCAGCTAGTCAGCGTGTCAGCGTGTCAGCAATCAGCTAATCAGCCTGTCAGCAGCAACGAATTTAGTGCTGAAAGACTGACTAGCTGAACGACTGACTAGCTGAACGCTGACACGCTGACTAGCTGACACACTGACTAGCTGACTACCATGCAACGAGTTCAACAAGACCTCAATCGTTTCCGCCGTATTGTGCGGGGACACATCAAAAAGAATCTCCGCAAATACATGTCGCAATCGTTTCCGCCGTATTGTGCGGGGACACATCAAAAAGAATCTCCGCAAATACATGTCGCAGGGGGAACTCATCGGCAAGCAAGGGAAACGGTTAGTCAGTATTCCTTTGCCGCAAATTGACCTCCCGCAATTTCGTTATGGTTCTAAACAATCTGGGGGCGTTGGTCAGGGTGATGGTGCAGTGGGCGACCCGATTGGTCAGGGCGACCCGCAAAATGGCACGGGCGAGGCAGGCAGCGAACCAGGCCAACACATCATGGAGGCGGAGCTAACCCTAGAGGAATTAGCTGAAATTCTAGGGGAAGAATTAGAATTGCCTCGTATTCAACCCAAAGGCACGCAAAATATCATTAGCCAACGTAATAAATACAGCCGTATTCGGCGCGTCGGGCCTGATAGTTTGCGCCATTTTAAGCGAACTTATAAGGAAGCATTGCGCCGCCAAATTATTGTGGGGCAATATAACCCTGACTCGCCCATTATCGTGCCGATTCGGGACGATATGCGTTATCGTTCATGGACGGAAGTCTCTAAACCAGAGAATAACGCCATTATTATTTACATGATGGATATTTCGGGTTCGATGGGGGCGGAGCAAAA
>JAIFLK010000100.1 GCA_020049115.1 Chloroflexota bacterium
GACCACAATCATGATGATGACGCTGACCATAATCATGATGATGACGGTGGTGATGATGGGCATGACCATAGCACGCCAACGCCTTTTCCAACACCCTTGCCCACAAGAGAAGGCGAATTTACTTGGCATTTACCCCCAGGGTTTCCGCGCCCACAAGTTCCCGCCGATAACCCCATGACGGAGGCTAAAGTGGAGTTAGGGCGTTACATTTTTTACGATAAACGGTTGTCGGGCAATGGCACGTTTTCATGTGAGTCGTGCCATTTTCAGGACAAGGCTTTTACTGACGGCAAAGCCTTAGCCATTGGCGCAACGGGGCAAACTCATCCCCGTAATTCTCAATCATTAGTCAATATTGGTTATTACAGCGCGCTGACTTGGGCTAATCCTGTGGTGACAGAGTTGGAACGACAACATTTAGTGCCGATGTTTGGCGAATTTCCCGTTGAATTGGGTATGACGGGGCATGAAGAGGAGGTGTTAAATCGCTTCAAAACCGACTCCATGTATCAAAGAATGTTTCAAGCGGCCTACCCTAACGATACCAACCCAATCAATTTAAGTAATTTAGTGAAAGCTCTAGCTTCATTTAACCGCAGCCTCATCTCTGGCAACTCGGCATATGACCGTTATATTTCGCAAAAAAATGATACCCTTCTCTCCGAGTCGGCCAAACGGGGCATGGAGATGTTCTTTTCGGAAGATTTAGAGTGTCATCATTGTCATACGGGGTTTAATTTTACGTTATCTACCAAACATGAATTTACCACTGAACCGACGCAAGCCTTTCATAACACAGGGTTATATAACATTGACGGTTTGGGCGGTTATCCACGCGGCAATACGGGCATCCATGAATTAACGGGTAAACCTGAAGATATGGGACGGTTTCGCGCCCCCACCTTGCGTAATATTGCCCTGACAGCACCTTACATGCATGATGGCTCTATGGCAACGTTAGAAGAGGTCATTCGCTTTTATGCGCGCGGGGGACGTTTGATTGAATCGGGCGAGAACGCGGGCGATGGTCGTTTAAGCCCCTTAAAGAGTGGCGCGGTGGCAGGCTTCACTTTGACCGATGAGCAGATTGCCGATTTAGTGGCCTTCTTGAAAAGTTTAACCGATGAGGAGTTCATTCATAACCCTCGTCTGAGTAATCCCTTTCATCAAATCTATTTGCCTGTGGTAATGAAACCATAAATAAGGCTACGGAGTCCAAAGCCGTAGGCTTTAAGCAGTGAGACAAAGCCTACGGCTTTGGACTCCATCGCTATCCCCTGTAAATTTACAGGTGGAAAAATAGCAAGCCCCAATAAACATCATGTTTATCGGGGCTTGGTGATTTTCATTACTCCCTTCCAAGTGACGGAAGCCATAGTTTTGAGGAGTGATACACGCCCTCGTGTATCACCGTTAGCACGAGGGCGTGTTAACTCCTCAAAATTCAACTCTCACATTTTACGCAAGGAAGGGAGTAGCTATATCAAATTGCAATTTGATTACGCCCCGCCGTTTTCGCCCGATAGAGCGCGGCATCCGCCCTGGCTACTAAGGTTTTGGGTGATAACTCATGGCTAGGAATAAGGCTGCTTACGCCCATGCTTACGGTTACATACGAACTAACCTCAGAGGCAGGATGAGGTATTTGGAGAATTTCAATGGCATTCTTCATAATCTGAGCTATTTGCAAAGCTCGATTGATAGGGGTGGCGGATAAGATGATGGCAAATTCTTCCCCACCATAGCGCGCCACCAAATCACTTGACCGTCGAATCAGATTATCAAGGGTCTGTGCGACTTGCTGCAAACATTCATCCCCCGCTTGATGTCCTTTGGTATCATTATACAGCTTAAAATAATCAATATCACATAAAATCAACGCGAGGGGGGCTTGGATGCGTTCCATGTGTCGCCATTCTTGGTTGAGATGTTGGTCAAATTTACGCCGATTGGCAATACGAGTTAAGCCATCCAAATTAGCTAACCGTTGCAATTTTTCATTGATTGCCCGAAATGCAATCTCTGCCTGTATCCTTTCTAAATAAATCGAAACAGACGCAATGGCCGCCCACAGCATGTCTATTTCCACATTACTCCATACCCGTATTTCATGGCAGTCGCTCAAGCTAATAAAGCCAAATAACTGCTGATTGACCATCAACGGTAATAACATAAATGAAACGACCTGCAATGATTCTAACAGTTCACGCTCTTTTTGGGGGGTGGCAATCGTTGGTACAACCAAAGATGAATCTTTTTTGAGATGCTCTAACCAGTAAGGGCTAAAAGATTCATAGGACATATTATGTAATATTGGGTTATCTTTAACCGACGAAATATTTGGCGCACACCACTCCCCTAGATGACTCGTGAGTAGTTCCCCTGTCTCACTCAAGTGATTTTTATAAAAAGAGGCCCGACTAGACAGACTTGTTTGTCCAAGAATAGGTAAAATATAGTCATACCAATTATCAGTTAAAGAGGAATCTAGTAAAGATTTTTGTATTTTTACTAGCATAGAGAGGTACTGTTCTCGTTGGGTTAGCTCTAAAATAATTTCTTGATATGGTGGCATTACATCCGCACCACTACAATAGTTATATCGTCGTGTTGCTCTTCTCCCTCAGTAAAAAGTTGCACTTGTGACTTAATATATTTTAACATATCAGTCGCACTGGTTATGGGTCCACGGCGAATAATATCTTCTAAACGTTCAAAACCAAGCATGTGACCTCGGTCATTCTTAGCTTCAACCACCCCATCACTGGTTAAAATAATCATATCCTCTGATGCCAATTCAAGTGAACATAGTTGATACCCCACCAACGCGCCCAACCCTTGCCCCAGGGCAAAGCCACCAATTTCAGGCTGTTCAACTTGACCATTACGGTACTTAATGTAAGGAGGAATACAGCCAGCGTTAACAACGTGTAGTAAGTATTGGGCATCTTTCCCCGCCAATGGCGAAATCATTTCTAATTCCACATAGACCATCGCGCAGTTTTGCCGACAAGATTTGGTATAAGTTTCAATGGCTTTATCCAAATAAACCATGCGCTCGGTTGGCGTAAAGAATTGCGAAAAAGAGGCATCCAGTTGCGATTGGCACGCGGCCATGAGCAAGGCCGCCGAAACCCCTTTGCCTGAAACATCCCCCACGGCAAAGGCATAACAGGCGCGCGTCAAGGCGATCTCAAAGGCATGATAAGTGTAAAAATCTCCGCCCACTTGCCGCGCGGGGGTGCTATAACAAACCACATCTAAGCCAAATTTTTGCGGTTGCGGCGGCAACAAGAGGCTCTGTTGAATTTTCCAAGCCATCGCCACATCATTTTGCAGGTGGTTATTGAGGGTTTGTAACTCTTGGTTCGTAATATTCAAACGGCGTTCAGTCAAACGAAGTTCATTCCGCACTTGCGTTAAATCTTGCATGTGTAACGCCAGTTCCGTCATATCCAGCAATAATATCAGCAAGTTTCCCTGGGCAGGTACAATGGTCAGACGAAAATAACGCAGTTCACCGCTTGGTGTAACCCGATTCATATTCTCAAAACGAAGAAATTTCCGTTCACCCACCCGCACTTCTTCCAATAGCTCTTCTTGACCGTAAAATTCAGGCAACACATCAAACAACTCTTGCCCGACAGCAATATCAATCACACCATGAGCCAAATCAGAGTTATATTCAATAATATAACCCTGCTCATCGGCCAAAATATAGATCATGTCCAGGCCAAGAGAGGCGGATTGGAGTAATGTGGGTAATTTCATAATTTATGGGGTCGCGGTGACTGTTGGGGTAATGCGGTCCAGCGGCACAGGTTTAAGAAGTGTCACCCAACTGGCTTGCACCCAGCCAACCACCTCAACATCGGATTGATTACGAAAAACCCCGCGCACTTTATACCAATCACCGTAGGCCGCCAAAATTTCCACCCGCGCCCCCAAAGGCACGGCTGGCCCTGGGCGGCGGGTTTCTAGCGAGGGTTCATCACGCAAATAAACTGAGCCAATCATTACGCCTGAGAACGGCGACGGCGTGGGCGTAAGCGTGGGGGTTGACGTAGGGGTGCGAGTGGGGCGGGGGGTAAAGGTGGGCGTGGGCGCGGGGGTATTGGTTGCGGTGGGCGTAGGGGTAAAGGTAGGCGTGGGCGTGGGGGTAAAAGTGGGGGTGGATGTAGGGGTCGGCGTAAGAGTAAAAGTCGGGGTGACGGTAGCGGTGGGAGTGCTAGAGGCTACGATAGATAACGCGGTAAGGGTGCTTTCTACATGCCACACCCAACCGCCACAAATAAACATCAACAGAATAGGCGTAACGATAAGTAATATCAAACTACCCAGCGCGGCGCGTTGCCCTTTGGAAAAGGCTTTGGCTTTCTCAGGTGAATCATTGTAATGATCTGAAAAGGTATTAAATCCAAGCTCTGCTTTCTGTAATAATTCAGGGTTATCACCGTCAAAATTTTTCAAATCGTCATAATTTTGGTCATGGATTGCCACCAAAACTTGCCCCATCTCCTCACGAAAACCGCTCGGCTCAACCCCTTTGATGACCGCCGCCAGATAGGCCACGCCGCCAGCCACTAGAATAATTTCATTCGTTTCATATTGAATCGAACCTAATTCACCACCCTTGCCAAACATTTCGCGAGCAAAATCGCGAATCGCCGTCAACATACCACTCATCAAATCACGGTCAGTAGCCGACTCTGGATTGTTCGATTGATGATAAATGAGTAAGCCCGACTCACGATGAATGAGAAATAATTCCTCCACCATAAAGGGCAACATATTACGTAATTGATAGTCACTCCCCGATACCCCTTGCAAACGACCTTGAACCCGTTGTAAAATTCCCACCGAATCAAAACCTTGCCGCACCCGTTGGTCAACCATCTCTGCCAGTTCCCGCATGGATTGGGTGACGGCCTTATTGACCGTTTGCCCTATGACGGGATATAACGCATCAATAATATCTTCCCGCGCCTGATAAATTTGGCGGCGTAACGCCTCACCCATCACGGGGGCTAGGGCTTTGGCAATCTCATCTTTGGAGGCACTAATTTCGTCGGCTAAAACTTGGGAGATTATCGGGCTAATGCGCTCCACCAATGTTTCAGGGTTGAGCAACAATTGGCGAATTTCATCCACTTGTTCATTCAACAGTTCAGTAATTATCGGATTAACTTTACTTGCCAACACATCGTGTTTCAGCAATAAGTCACGCAAATCTTCGATACGGTCATGAACTTCTTGGTCAGTGGGTTCTTGTTGTGGCATGGTGATTAATTTAAATTAAATTGCTACAGGGAGGGATTTTATGGCAGTAACGTGGGGAAGATTGAAATGGATTGATAATTTTTTGAAATTCACTGCCATGAAGTTAAATGGTTATGGTGTTGACTTACGTTAACATTACTAACAGGAATGCAACGGCTTTAACTGTTGCTATAGTGCGCGAGGGCATAAATTAGACATTATACCGATTTAATGATTTTCGTAGGGGCATGGCTTGTCCCTGCCCACAATGGGGGCAAGCACAAGGCATTGCCCCTACAAAATGTCAACGATTTTTTAATCGGTATAAACTCTATTATGGATGTTCATTTAGAGTGACAGGCTTAGAAGGTGGCGTATATTCTCGTTGTAAAATAACAAATCCTAGTAAGTGATAATCGGATATACCTTTCTCCTGGTCACTAAATCTATTGTAATCAGGATTATTATAGCCATAGCCCATGCCTGCCCCACCAGAAGCGATAATTTTCCAGCCCTCACTTAACATTTGAGCTAAGGTTTGCTCCACTTTGGCTATATTACCGCCGCGATATTTCTCAGCGTCAAACGTTATTTCGATGATTTTAACTTCAATCGCCATAGTATATTCCGTAAATTCGTAATCTACAGAGACTAAAAGAGACCTCACAGGTTTTTTTAACCCGTGAGGTCTAGTAATATAAGTTTATTTAGACGACGGTGTGGCTAAATCTTCTAACAAATTGGTCATGTTGCCACCTGTTTCCAAACGGGTAGCAATTTCCATGAACATGGTTGCCAACGTTTTACGATCAGGTTTTTGGGAGTTCATGCGGTCAAGCAAACGGCGCAAATCGCTATATAATTTGTCTTCCATTTGCCGAATTTCCGTTTTAACGGTGTTTAATTTACGTTCTTGTTGCCCCTGATATTCTTCCGTCAACACCTTCAACTCCCGCAAATTCTTCTCATGTTGCGCCAATGAACGGTCTTGGTCTAGGTGTTGCGTTTGCAATTTTTGAATCATGACCTCTTGCTGATGACCTTGACTTAACAATTGTTGATAAACCGCTTGATATGATTGCAACTGGTCAGATTGACGGCGCATCTCCGCCGTGAGTTGCCGTTGGTCACGTTGAATTTGGTCAAGCTGACGGGTTTGGGATTTTTCCAAATCAGCAATACTATCTTGGGCATGGCGCAAATCACCTTGCACCCGTTCAATATCTCGCCGTACATCAGCAAAAAGTCGTTCGTAGGTTTCAATTTGCTCACCAAAAAGCATCTCGCGCAGGCGGTCAACCTCTGGCTTAAGAAAGCGTTGCTTAGAAGCATCCCCGCCCAAAATCAGCGACCTAACGCGGTCCATCTCTGTTTGTGGCACAGGTTCTTCTGTGGGTAATAAATTTACTAACGAGGAATTAGAATCAGCCATTTTTACTACTCCTTTGTACAATAGATTTTCCTAAAGTATGAAATGAAATCTCAACATTTTGACCTGTTTTAGCACTACTAACAAAATAAGGAACTTGGTATTGAGCAGCCACTTCCGCCAAACGAGTCACAATATCGCTTTGCGGCTCTACCAAATCCACTTTATTACCCATAATAACTAAAGGGACAGCTTGGTTGATACCATGGAAGTCAGACACATAATTTTTAAGTGATAGAATTGTTTCAAGACGCGTTAAATCACAGACTAAAATAGCTCCACTGGAACCATTATAATAACTTCGCATCATCATATTAAATTTTTCGCCACCCGCAATGTCCCAGATGAGCAATTTTAACTGGATTGATTGCTCATCTGCTTCAAACTTAAGAACTTTGCGGTCAACCTTTGCGCCCAATGTACTTAAGTATTTCTCATCAAAAATACCTTCCACAAAACGGCGAATAAGACTAGTTTTGCCAACGGCAAAATCACCTAATAAACAAATCTTTTTTTGTAATTCCATATTCATATTTACCCACAAAAACCAAAATAATTAAGCTAAATTAATGTAATTTCATTAATGAAACCCAAAATATAAACTATATCTTACCATTATTAAATTGAATCAGCAAATGAGTTCATTTAATGCAGGATATTGATTAACCTGAGTTTGAGCTAAGAGCGTGTTTCTTAAATAGGACTTACGCAGAATAAATTCTGGGGTCCACTGCCTGAATGGAGTCCAGAATTTATTCTGGACCATATCTTAATAATCTAAAAATTACGTGAACAATCCACTACTTATGACCGAATCAAAAAAGCCCTCAATAATCTGAATTTATTGAGGGCTTTTTGATTTCTACTAACCTACTTCCTAATAATTATCGGCAAATAGATCTTGCCCACAGGCTGCCCAAAGAGCGCAAATTGCGTTAAATGACAAACATTCACGGTCAAGCGATTATTCGCCATATCACGTTGATAGGTCGAAGTCGGACTGCAACTGCTGGCCGCGTCCACCCATTGACCAGACGTAATATCAAAGTAATGCAGCGTGAGGCTATTTTCTAGCAAACCCGCCACCGTACTATCCGAGTAAACCACCGTCACCGCCAACGGTTGATTAAACTTGAAGGTGGGCGAAATCACCCCATTAATAAACGCCTCTAAGGTAAAGGTATTATTCGCAAAATCAAATTTGATGGGCGTATTCGTTACGGTAGCTAACTCCGTATAAACCAACTCTGTAGCCTCACTCACCGCACCTGCGGGGGCAGCGAAGGCCACACTCTCGCCGTCAGTATTAGTAAAGGTTAAGGTTTGCGCCACATTAGGTCGCACCTCCGCCCGCGCATCCCCCACATAAACCGTCACATTTGCCAGGTTATTACTGGAGTCAGCCTCATTACTACTCGTAACAGTAGTTGTATTGGTAAACCACCCCGTCTGCGCCGCCGTCACCACCAACATCATCTCCATGACTTCATTGGGTGCAATATCCCCTAAATCACAGACGACCTGTTGGCCGTTGTCACAACTAAATGGTTGGCTTACTAACGCCATACCCGTAGGCAATTGGTCAATGAGTTGCACTGCACTTGCCATGCCTGTGCCTTGATTGGTCACCATGAAAGTATAGGTAATATTTTCACCGACCATCGCGGGGCTAGGCATAACCTGTTTGCTGACCACCAAATCACCTGGCGAGATGACAGCCGCTTGCACCTCCACCGTTGCACTCGCTTGATTATTCGCGGGGACGGGGTCGCTCAAAATCGCCGCCGAAACCTCCGCCATGCTAACCCATGTCCCCGTCTTAATGGCTGTTACGGTCATGGTTAGATTAATCGTTTGCCCCATCGCCAGGTCGCCGAGATTACAAACCACCTGCCCCAAAATCTCTTGACAACCTGCATGACTCACCGCCACAAAAGTTACGCCATCTGACAATTTACTCGTCAATTGCACCAATTGCGCCGTAGCCGTCCCTTGATTACTAATTGTAAAGGTGTAGGTTATCCCTTCACCTACTTTAACCGCCGTCGGTTGCGCCTGCATCGCTAAAGCCAAATCAGTGTTAATCGTTTGGTTTGCGTCAAATACCGTCACAATCGCCTCGGCACTGTTATTGCTACTATCCAACTCCACCCCGCTACGGCTGACGGTGGCGGTATTAACCAGCGTCCCCGTTAAGGTGGTCATGGCCGCCAGCGTAATACTTTGCGCGCCGCCATTCGTTACACTCCCTAACGTACAACTAATGACTTGACTAGCCTGACTACAACCTAACGGTAACGTATCAACCACCAAACCAGACGGCAACATGTCCGTTATCAACACATCATTGGCCGTATCTGGCCCCTTATT
>JAIFLK010000352.1 GCA_020049115.1 Chloroflexota bacterium
CTCCCTCGCCCTTTGGGAGAGGGGAGACAAGAGACTCCCTCGCCCTTTGGGAGAGGGCTGGGGTGAGGGTGACAAATCTTGAAATACTGAGTATATCCGAACAGACAAGAATGTCTGTACTACCGTTGGTAGGTCGGACATTCTTGTCTGACCACGTACTAGAAATTAAATGAACCGTGTAGTATTCTAATAGGAGTGTCAAAATTTTATTTTGACAGGCGAAAGTTTTACTTTCGCACTCCTGCCCACGTCTAAATTAAGCAATATAGCTTCACCTTAAGGAGCTTACCAACCATGTTTAAACGGTTATTTGGTGGTTCAGAATCATCCAGCAGTGATGTAGCCAAAAAACGATTGCGATTTGTTTTAGTCCAAGACCGCATGAATTTATCCCCCGAAAAAATGACCCAATTACAAGAAGATTTAATCAAGGTCATTTCTAAATATGTTGAAATTGACCTCAACGGCATTGATATTTCCTTTACGGGCAATGGCCGCCAAAATCGGCTCACCGCCGATATTCCCGTCATTCGTTCAAGGTCAGGGTGAGCTATTTATGGAACGTCGAGTTTGGCGACAATTTGATTGGGTTTTGTTTGGCCTCGTCGTCATCCTGATTTTATTTGGGGTGATTATGATTTACAGTGCCAACCAAAATCAAGAGGATTTACGGGATTTATGGTGGACGCAATTGACCCGCGCGGGCCTGGGGCTAGCTCTCATGTTTACCGTCGCCGCAGTGGATTATCGCCACTATCTTTCGTTTTATAAATTTTTCTATGTGGTCATGGTGGGTTTGCTAGGGGCCTTATTTATCGCCGCTGAATTAACGGGCGGCGTATTACGTTGGTTAGATTTCTCCCTTTTCCCCGTTCAGCCGAGCGAGTTAGCCAAAATTATTGTGGTTATCGTTTCGGCTAAAGTCATGGCCGATTACGATGGTGAAATGTATAAAGTTCGTAACTTTTTCCTGACGTTTTTAGTCGTCGCCCCGCCCTTATTGCTGGTTTATCTGCAACCCGATTTAGGCACAACCATTATTATCGGTGTCACTTGGTTCATCATGGCGATGATGGCGGGGATTCACATGCTCCATGTGGTCTTTTTAGCCGCCAGTGGCATTTTAGCCCTGCCCGTCATTTGGCTCACCATGGCCGATTATCAACGAGAACGGGTTTTCCTCTTCCTCAACCCTAGCCATGACCCCGATGCCTATTTTAACATTAACCAAGCCCTCATTAGTATTGGCTCTGGTCAAACTATGGGCAAAGGTTTCAGCATTGGGACACAAAATCAACTCCATTTCCTGCGGGTGCGCCACACCGACTTTATTTTCTCAGTCATTGGTGAGGAGTTAGGCTTTGTGGGAGCCATGTTACTTTTTGGGTTAATATTATTACTCCTTTGGCGCATTATGCGTGCGTCAGAGAAAGCCAGTGATAATTTTGGGCGGCTGATTTGTGTGGGCGTGGCGGGGGTCATTTTCTTTCAATCTTTCGTTAATCTAGGGGTGAATGTGGGCATATTGCCCGTCACAGGCACACCGTTACCTTTCGTTAGCTATGGCGGTAGCTCGCTGTGGGCATTTCTTATTTCCATTGGCCTCGTGGAAAGTGTCGTCATGCGACACCGCACCCTTGATTTTGAGGCCAGCTAACGACTAGAATCCGCGAAGAGACGCGAAGTTTTTGTTTTTCTTCTCATTTCTTAGCGTCCTTCGCGGATTCTGCCTGAGCAGTTACGAGGCGAACTAATTGATAGAATTATTACATACTCCGCCATCATTTATCCGCCGACATTGGGGTAGTTGGGGCGTGTTGGTCTTAACCGTGTGGGCGTTGCTTTTAGGGCTAACCACCTTAATCAACCTCCTGTTGACCACCCAAGCCATGCCCGATGAGGCCATTTCCCAAAACCAATTAAATGGCCTCATGCTGCTCAATGGCTTTTTTAGTGTCGGTTTCTTACTGAGCAGTGTCAGCTTAACACAACGTAAGAATTGGGGCCGCCTCTTATTTATAGGCTTCATTACCATCTGGTCAGGGGCGAATGTTATCGCCCTTTTCTTTATGCCCACGATAACCTTTAGCAACCTTATTGTGAATAGCCTCCGCTTTATCATCGGCGGCGGTTTATCAATCTGGTACTTAAATCTACCACATATCAAACTGATTTTTCGTAACGACCCACACCTGGAGTCCAAATCTTCAGATTTGACAACCAAATCTGAAGATTTGGACTCCGTAAGCAAAAATTTATGACCACAACTCCCCACCCCGTTAGAGTTCGTTATGCCCCCAGCCCAACAGGTGATTTCCATGTGGGCGGCGCACGCACGGCTCTCTTTAATTACCTTTTTGCCCGCCACCATGGCGGACAATTTATTTTACGCATCGAAGACACTGACCAAAGCCGTTATAATCCTGAAGCGATGGGCTGGTTGGTCAATGGCCTACGTTATTTAGGCTTACAATGGGACGAAGGCTACGAAGTCGGTGGCGATTATGGGCCGTACGTCCAAACGGAACGGCTGGACATTTATCAAAAATATTGCCAAGAAATTATCGGGCGCGGCCATGCCTATACCTGTTTCTGTAGCTCTGAACGCTTGGAAGCGGTGCGTGAAGAGCAAGCCAAAAATAAACTCACCCAGGGTTATGACCGCCATTGCCGCCACCTAAACCCCGCTGAATCGGCTCAACGCGCGGCCGCAGGTGAACCGTATGTGGTGCGCGCCAAAATCCCGCTGGAGGGCGAGATTACCTTTCATGATGTCATCAAAGGCGAAATTACCTATCAATGGGTGGCGATTCAAGACGCAGTGTTAATGAAATCCGACGGGATTCCCACTTATCATTTCGCCAATGTGGTGGACGACCATCTTATGAAAATCAGCCACATCATGCGCGGCGATGAGTGGATTAACAGTGTGCCGTTACATCTCTTTTTATATCAAGCCTTTGATTGGCAACCACCGATTATGGCGCATCTGCCCTTGATTTTGAACCCAACGGGCAAGGGTAAAATGAGCAAGCGGGAAGACCGCGCCCCTGATGGCAAGCTCATGCCCGTTTTTGTGCGAACCTTTCAGGAAATGGGCTATTTAACAGAGGCCATAACAAATTATTTAGCTTTGTTAGGTTGGAGTTATGACGATAAAACGGAAATTATGAGCCGTGAGGAGTTGATAGAACGCTTTTCATTGGAACGCGTCAAACCCTCTGCTGCGGCCTGGAATTACGATAAATTAGACCACTTTAACGGCGATTACATCCGCCGATTATCGGTGGAAGATTTAACTCAGCGATTAGTGCCTTTTCTCAATAAAGCGGGCGTGCCTGCCACTTACGAAACCTTGCTCCCCATTACACCATTGGTGCAGGAACGGATGAAAACCTTAACTGAAGCCACCGACTTTGTGGATTTCTTCTTCATGGCGGAATTACCTGATTATGACCATTCATTACTTATCCCCAAAAAGATGGAGGTTGCCACTGTTCGCCAAATTTTAACGCAAGCGCAACAAATTCTCGCCACCACCGACTTTGAACCCACCGCCCTAGATACCGCCCTACGCGCCGCCGCCGAGTCCCTCAGCCTGAAACCTGGCCCCATGTTCCAACCGATTCGCGTGGCCGTTTGTGGTAAAATGGTCGCCCCGCCCCTCTTTGAAACCCTCATTATTATTGGCCGCGAAACGGTCATGAAACGGTTGGGGCAGGCCATAGCGAAATTAAATTAATTAGTTCGCTTACGGAGTCCAAAGCCGTAGGCTTTGACTGATTGCTCAAAGCCTACGGCTTTGGACTCCAGTTTATAGGAGATTTACCATGAATGGCCCTGGTTTTTTAGGTACACAAGCAAGTTTGTTCAAAGATATTACTTTAGTTTTAGAGATTTTATTTTACCTCATGCTCTGCGCGGGCGTGGTGGCGCAGCTTAAAGGGCTTTACAAATGGCATGACCGTTTCCAAATTCCCGTTGTATTGCTTAACATATTGCTGATAGCCTTTGTGATGTTGCCCTCATTTTCAGGCATTGCGGGCAGTATCCCCGCCCAACTGAATCAAGTTCCCGTAGCGGTTACGCTGATCCATGGCATTTTAGGCACGATTGCTCAAGGATTAGCCATTTATTGTCTATTAGCGGGTCTCAAATATATCCCCCGCAAAATTGGCGTATTACGTTATTGGATGTGGGCCGCCTTTATTGCCTGGACAGCGACTGTCTTTTTTGGCGTAACCACATATATGGTTTATTACGCCATGCCCTCTGAGGCCAGCACTGTGGGCGAGCATGATGCGGCGCAAGTGGCCGAACATAACGCTGAATTACCTCCTGCGGAACTTGCCGCGGCGACCACCGCCCCCGAAGTCGTCCCCACGGCGGCGGCGCGGCGACCACCGCCCCCGAAGTCGTCCCCACGGCGGCGGCGGTGGTCAGTGAACATGCGGCAGAGGTTATTCCCACTGAAGCCGCCCCCGCTACGGCGGAGGCCATTCCCGCTACGGCAGAGGTGGTCAGCGAACATGCGGCGGAGGTTATCCCGACTGAGGCCGCCCCCGCTACGGCGGAGGTCATCAGCGAACATGCGGCGGAGGTGGTTGAGGCTACCGCTACCGCCGAGATTATCCCTGAGCCTGAATTTGTGGGTGAGATGGCAAAAGCGGCTTGGGAGCAACTCCAGCCAACCAATGCGGGGCCAGGGGCGCGCTATGACCATGCCTTTCAATATCATATCGTCAGCAAACAATTTTATCTGTTTGGTGGGCATAATGGTGCAAACAGTTTTAATGATACGTGGGCGTTAGATTTGGATACATTGACTTGGCGCGAACTCGCGGCTAACTCGCCCACGAAGCCTGAAGCCCGTTACAGTTTGGTTTCAACGGTAGATGTGGCGGGTAACTATCTTTATGTGACGGCAGGGCATGGGGCGGGAGGCAAAAACTTCAATGACCTGTGGCGACTTGACCTGAAAACGGAAACATGGGAAGATTTAACGGCCAGCGCGGGCGCACCCTTTACGGCGCGCTATGGCAATGGCACGCCCAATGGCAATTTGAACGATACCGTAATCGTGACGCATGGCTTTGGTACAGAACGTTATGACGATACCTGGCAATTCAGCCCTAGTACGGGTACATGGGCTAATATTACGCCTGCGGGTGAGAAACCACTAGGGCGTTGTCTCTTTGCGGCCACGCCTAGTGAAGGCAATTATGTCATTCATGGTGGTTGTGCTACGCCTAATGGCCCATGTTTCTTAGATGATGCTTGGCTGTTGAACATGCAAACGAAAACTTGGCAGCCGATTATCAGTGACATCAAACCGATGGGGCGGCAACATCATACCCTCGTGGCGGGGGCAACGGGTTCTAACCGCGTCATTCTCTTTGGGGGGGAAGATGCCAACCGCGCCCCGCGTAATGATTTGTGGTATTTGAATACCGCGACGGCTACCTGGCAAAAAGTGGACGCGCCTAACGGCCCAGAGCCACGTTACAATCATACGGCGGTGTGGGTGCCTGGCCGCAAAGCCATGGTTGTTCATGGCGGTCAGGGTGCGAGTGGTGGCTTGGGTGATTTGTGGCTGTTGAATTTAAATCCACAGTAAGATTTATCTAAATCAGTTCAGCCTTTATAGCGTTTGAAACGCTATAAAGGCTTAGACCACATTAGGACATCTATCTTAATGAATCAAAAACGGCCTCATGCAACTTCGCATGAGGCCGTTTTTTTCCACCCGTAAATTTTCAGGGGATAAGGCCAGCCATTATAAGGTTTTGAACCTTATAATGGCTTAAGCCATGCCCTATCACCGTATTATTTACAGGCCGTTTTTATGATGGTACGCTCAATTTAACTAGGCAAGAACAAGAAAGCCACGCCAATGATAAAGTAAACGGCTAATAATTGCGCGCCTTCTAACCAATTGCTTTCGCCATCTAAGGCAATGAACGCCGCAATTAAACTGGCCGCAAAGAGAGCCACTACTTCAAACAGATTGAAAGTAAGCGTAAGTGGATTGCCCATCGCCAAACTGATAAAGACTAAGGCGGGGGCGACAAACAACGCAATTTGCAAACTAGAGCCAATAGCAATCGCCAAAGCAATTTCCATTTTATTTTTCATTGCCATTTGAATGGCAACCGCATGTTCCGCCGCATTACCGACTAGGGGAATAATGATAATACCTAAGAAAAACTCGCTGACCCCAAACTCTTTCACCACTGGCTCAACCGCCCCGACTAACACCTCGCTCAAAAAGGCTATGGCTACGGTGGAGGCCAATAACACGCCCACCGCTTGGCGAACGCTCCAGGTGGGGTGATGAACTTCGCTGTGGTCAGCTTGGCTAGGGTCATCAAGTTGAAATGAAAAGGCAATCCCTAACACATAAATCACCAACATCACGGCTGCCACACTCAAACTGAGATATTCCACACTTTGCTCATGAGCATGGTCGGCATTGATGGCATAACTAAACATGGAGGGAATACCGAGCGCAATCACGGCTGAAATAAGCATGGTGGCATTAACATTGGCCTGCGCCATGTCAAAGGTTTGCCGCTTAAATTTAATCCCGCCTAACAACATACTTAAGCCTAAAATCAACAATAAATTGCCCAAAATAGAGCCTGTAATTGAAGCCTTCACCAACTCTAACAACCCTTCCCGTAATTCGGGGTTGGTCACGCCCGTATAAATCGCCACCATCGTAATAATCAACTCGGCGGCATTACCTAACGTAGCATTAAGCAAACCCCCAATTTTCGGCCCCGTATAGACCGCCAACTCCTCGGTGGCCTGCCCCATGAAGCCCGCCAATGGCACCACTCCTAAAGCCGCCGTCACAAAAATGACGATGGGCGACCAGTGTAGCCATTCGCCCAGGGCGGCAATGACGACAAACACTAACATTACGTAATTCCAATACTTTAACATAATAAATCTCTCCAGGTAGATTACTGATAATGGAGTCCAAATCTTATGGAGGTTCGAGAATTATTTCGGTAATGAAAGGAGTCCGCAATTATTTGCGGGCTGTCCGCAAAGGATTGCGGACTCCTTGTTTTTTACAGGTTATTCTTTACCGATTTATTTTCCGAACCTTCATTAGATTTGAGTAGTGAGTCAAATCTAATGATTTGGACTCCGTAAGCGAAAGTCCTCATTATATTTATCTTGTAATTTTCACGCCAACTCATGGCCGTAAAATAAGCGGCAGATAGCTTTGGTTGCCTTGAGGCAACCCAAAGAGGGCAAAATCCGTTAGATGACATAACTCTAGTTGGATGAAACTATTGGTGCGGCTGTAATTTGCGGGCGGATTACACGTTATAGCCACATCTTGCCATTGATTTGCCCAATAGTAGAGCTTAGGCGGCTGCAAATTCAGCGCGGTGGCCTCATGTTGCATGGAAAGTGTTACCGCCTGGGTAAAAGGGGTGGTGATGAACACTCCGTCATGATACGCCTCCAAACTGAAGGCGCGCCCTGCAAATTGATGATTGGTCGGGTAGGGCGTTTGCGCTGACCCCAGGGGCGTATAAACAAAAGTAACATTTTGGGTCAAGATATTTGGCGGCACCATCATTGTCAAGGTCAAACCCTGACTAAAATCTAGCAAACCACCTGCTGGGCCGAGGATGAGACTTTGGGTATTTTGATTAAGCAACACTTCGTTAGGCGAATCATTGCTGATAAAAGCATCGTTATCTCCGTCACCGTCCAAATCACCCAACTCGATACAATTCGTATCATCACCGCCCAAAGATTGCCCATTATTACTAAATTCACCTGTGCCGTCATTCAGCCAAATTTGGTTCTCCTGATTACCCGTCACCGACACATCGGTATCGCCGTCCCCGTCCACATCACCCAACGCAATCGCCTGAGTATCCAATTGTCCTAAATCATTACCACTTTGGTTAAATTTACCCGTGCCATCATTCAGCCACACTTGATTGCCTTGATTATTACCATTTCCTACAACCACATCGGTATCCCCATCACTGTCCATGTCCGCCAAACCAACCGCCTGAGTGTCATTTTGCCCCAAAGTAGTCATACTTTGGTTAAATTTACCCGTCCCGTCATTCAACCAAATTTGGTTGCCTTCGTTATTACCATTTCCTACAACCACATCCGTATCCCCATCCGCATCTAAATCGGCCAAAGCAATCGCCTGAGTATCATTTTGGCCTAATGTTTGGGTGGTTTGCGTAAATTTACCCGTGCCGTCATTCAACCAAATGGTATTGGGCTGATTATTCGCATTACCAAAAATAACATCAGGGTCACTATCCCCGTCCAAATCGGCCAAGCCAATGGCATTGGTCGCGGCTTGGCTCAAAGATTGCCCACTATTACTAAATTGCCCCGCCCCATTATTAAGCCAAACTTCGTTAGGTTGCCCATTATTATAACCCAAAATAGCATCTGCATCCCCATCCCCATCAATATCGCTCATGGCAATGGCATTGCTATTACTTGATAATGTTTGTTGCGTTTGAGTGAATGTTCCCGCGCCATCATTGAGCCACACTTCATTATTACCCCCTGTTTGGCGCGCCGCGCTCGCCATGTGCATCACCACCGCGTCCAAATCGCCATCTCCATCCACATCAACCAACTCAGTCTCCTTGCTATTGCCGTTGCCCAAGCGTTGGCTCGTTTTCACAAAAACCCCGCTGCCCCGATTTTGATTAAACCAAACCCGATTGCTTTCGCCCTGATTGCCCATGAACAAATCTAAATCACCGTCACCATTCAAATCACCTAACGCCACCGTCTGGGTGCTAAACCGCCCCAAAGTCAATTTTGTCAGCGTAAAACCACCCTGGCCGTCATTTTGATAAACGGCATTCTTATGTAAGCCGCCCCCGCCAACCACCATGTCCAAATCATTATCGCCATCTAAATCCGCCAACGCCACCGTTGTAGCTGAGGTTATTGGTTTAGGTAAATTAAGGGGCTTAAATTCCCCCACCCCATTATTCAGCCAAATCTGATTTGGACTACTCAAATTAGCCACCGCGATATCCAAATCACCATCACTGTCCACATCACCCAACGCCGCCGCCACCGTATTCGTCACCACAAACATTTGGCTACTTTCGCTAAACTCCCCATGCCCATCGCCAAACCACACCTGGTCCTGCTTGCCATAATTTCCAAAAAAGGCATCTACCGCGCCATCACCATTCAAATCACCCAAAACCACCGCCAGGGTATTCGCAATGGGGCTAAACATGAGATTGCCGATATTAAAATCAAAGCCACCCGCACCATCATTGAGCCATAAATGATTTGGCCCGCCCGTTTGCCCCGCCAATATATCTAAATCGCCATCACTATCCACGTCAGCCAACGCAACAGCATAACTATTATCATCAACGCTTACCCAACTTGAATGAATCGTAAAATGGGCGCGCCCATCATTCATTAAAACAACGCCATCATGTGAAGTTCTCGTAACTGTACCCCCACTCACCGCCACCACATCTAAATCGCCATCATTATCCAAATCGCCCACCGCCACCGCCTGCGCTGCCGCCACACTCTCATGGCGGCGAAAACGCCCCTGACCGTCATTAAGCCAAATTTCACTGGGTTGGTTCGCATACGTTACAAAAGCATCTAAATCCCCATCATTATCCAAATCGCCCAACGCCGCATCCGTGGTCTCGCCCTGCCCCATCACCTGTCCACTATCTAGCAATAACCCCGTACTCCGCGCCACTGCCACGCGAAATTGCCATTGATACGGCTGTAAAGTGATGAGATTGCCATTGATACTATTGGCTTGAATTGTATTACTTAAGCTAACAATAATTTCCTCCCCCGCCAAAAACGGGTGGTCAGGCACAAACTCCACTGCTTTGCCCGCCAAAATAGAACGAAATGTTCCTTGATACAGCCCCCGCTGTTGCCCCTGCACCGTAAAAGTACGACTGGTAATGGTGGCGAAGCGAGCGAAGTCACTAAATATGACCCTCACGGAACTATCACGCGCCACCAACCGCCCATTATTTTCAGGCAGAGTTTGCGTGACGGTGAAGATGGAAGGCGTAGAGGTTGGAGGCGTGGTTATGGGAGTCATGGTTGGGGTTGCGGCAAAGGGAGAGGGTGTAGAGGTTGGAGTGAACGTTGAGATAGTTATTACGGGAATCAATTGCAACACAGGAATTTGGTTGATACGATTAACCGTATTACTTTGGGCTTGCGCTAGGGGCATGGTAAGTAGGGCGAGGCTACTCAATAAAGTGAATATAACAACGATTACTGTTAAAAAACGTTTCATAGCGATTATCTCCTAGACTCCCTGCATTTTGGAGTGTAACGCTTTAGCTTTGCCACACCAAAAAAGCGCAAGGCGAAAGCGTTGCGACTCCAAACAAATTTACAGGTGTAATCTTTTTAGACTTAATAGCTTACTCAAAAAGAGACAACTAGGCAATTTTTTGACACTTATTCACATCTGAGATAGACTAAGTTAATTATTATCCTTAAATTTTGCCCCAAAAGCTGTATTTCGTTTGGCGTATCCAGGACGATACGCCACGCCTCATACGCTTTGTTTGAGAGTATGCCCATGATTAGCCATGCGATGGAAGATTATCTCAAAGCAATTTACAAACTCCAGCAAACCATTTCTCCTGTGCCAACTTCGGCCCTAGCCGACCAAATGAATTTATCCCCCGCCTCCGTCACCAATATGTGCAAAAAATTGGCCGAATTGCATTTATTAAACCATGAGCCATATCAGGGAGTTACCTTTACGGAGGCAGGCGAGAAGTTAGCTCTCGAAATAATTCGTCACCATCGCTTGCTAGAGTTATATTTGGCCGAAGCCCTGAATGTTCCCTGGGACAAGGTGCATGAAGAGGCCGAAAAGCTAGAGCATGTCATTAGCGAAGATTTAGAAGAACGCATGGCCGCCGCCCTCGGCGACCCGCGTTTTGACCCGCATGGCGCGCCCATTCCCACCAAAACGGGGACGATTTTTCAGCCACCTAGCAAGCCCCTCAGCCAAATGCACGCGGGTAATCACTTGGTGGTCATTGAGGTAGATGACGCTGACCCCGAATTATTACGTTATTTAGGCAAAATTGGGCTATATCCTGGCACCAAACTCACGTTGCAAGAGTACGCCCCCTTTGAAGGCCCCCTAACCTTACAAATTGGTGAACATCAACATACCATTGGTCATCAAGCGGCCAAAGCCGTTTTGGTGGCTATCGCTGAAACAGACTCCGCAAATTAAACACGGAGTCCAAATCTTTAGATTTGACGGTCAAATCTAAAGATTTGGACTCCATTTATTAGGAAATCCATGACCACCTTACCGATTACTCACATGACGCTTTATAAACATGGTGTCGGCTATTTTCGCCGCCGTGGCCCCGTTGAGGGCAAAGCCGTTAAGCTCACCTTTCGTCGCGAAGAGATGGACGACATGCTCAAAAGTTTAACCGTGATTGACCATGCCAGCGGTCAAGTGCAAGGCGTAGATTACGACACGCCCCAAAGTCAGGCCGAACGCTTGGCGGGCTGTTCCGTTATATTGGACAATGAACGCAGCCTACGGGATTTGTTGCAAGTGTTGCGCGGCCGCGCCGTCACTTTATTGGTGAAAGATGCGCCCGCGCTAACGGGTATTTTGCTCGGTTTAGATGAAGCTGAAAACCGCGCCACTGAGCTACCCACTGTTACCATTTTGCAAGCCGATAGCCAAACCGTTGCCGTTATCAACCTTAATCAATTGGTCGGCGTGGATATTCAAGATGAGACCGCTTCGGCAGATTTGCGCTTTTTCCTGCAAACGGCTTTAGGCCAAGAAACGCACCGTTCCATCACCATTCGCCTGAGCGCAGGCGAGCATGATTTGGAGGTGAGCTATATCGCCCCCGCCCCAACCTGGCGCGTCAGCTATCGCCTGGTGGCAGATGAGGGACAAACTGAAGCCTTATTACAAGGTTGGGGCATTTTTGATAATCGGCTGGAGGAGGATTTAACTGACATTTCCCTCTCGCTGACGGCGGGCATGCCCATTTCATTTATGTACGATTTGTATACGCCGCACACGCCCACTCGCCCCACTGTGGCGCAAGAAGAACGCACCGCCGCCGCGCCCATTATGTTTGATGCGGCGGTCATGGCAGAGGAAACCGACAGCTTTGGGCTGGCTGGCGTGGCCCCCGCCGCGCCTATGATGATGGCTGCCCCGATGCCTAAACGCGCCATGTCTAGCAGTGGCATGCGACAATCCGTAAGCAGCGCGGCCACGGGCAAGGCGATGGGCGAACTGTTTCAATATAATGTCAGCGCGCCCGTAACCGTTGGGCGTGGACAATCGGCCATGGTGCCGATTGTCAGCACTATGTTGAACTTTAAGAAAGATTTAATTTATAATGGGCAAAAAATGGCAACTCATCCCATAGCCACCATGCGCTTTAACAATCGCACTGACCTGACCCTAGAGCGCGGCCCCGTGACCGTCATGGAGGCGGGGGAATATGTGGGCGAGGCGGTATTACCTTTTACGACGAATGAGGCCGAAGCGGTCATTTCCTACGCGGTGGAATTGGGGGTGCATGTGAAAGAGGAGTTGCAAACGGAGAGTCGTTTAGAATCATTACAGCTACAAAACGCCTATCTGTGGCAAAATTTCTATGACATTCGCCGCACTACCTATCATGTGGATAATCGCACGGCGCAGGCCAAAAAGGTGTTAATTGAGCATAATCGTAGCGGAAGCTATCAATTGTTTGATATGGCTGAACCAACGGAAAAAACGCTTGATACATACCGTTATGAAGTGTCGGCGGCGGCGGGTAAAATAACCAATTTCATGGTGCAAGAACGGTATTCACGTGCTAGTCGGGCGGAAATTCGGAATTTATCTTATCAAAATTTACAGCAATATTTTAACGATAAATTCCTAGATGACCAGGCTTATCGCGAACTCAAAGGGCTGCTGGATTTGTGGGCGGAGATTAGTAATTTAGAGAAAGAAATTGTGACGCAAGAACAACAACGCGGCAAAATTTATCAAATGCAAGAGCAAGCCCAGAAAAACATGGTCGTTTTAGCCAAAGAGGGCGAAGAGGGCGCGCTCCGTAGCCGCTATGTGCAACAAATTAGCCAAAGTGAAGAGGAATTGACGAAGATTAAAAACGAAATTAGCCGCATGCAAGCAGAAATTAAGCGTAAGCAACAACAAATTGAGCAATGGCTGGCGCGGTTGGGGAAGTAACTTATACTGCATATCAAGATTTGTAGGGGCGTACCCTTGTGGTCGCCCTGGTGGGTAGGGACAAGCCCTACCCCTACGACAAAATCTTGAAATACTGAGTATAGCCCTACCCCTACGACAAAATCTTGAAATACTGAGTATAGTATCAAAGAACAGCGGATAGGGTGAATTATGCAGATTTTTTTATCCGCATAATTTACTATATCCGCTGTTTTTTTATTAAAAACAAAAATTTTGCTTGCTAACCACAATCAGAGTAAGATGACTGTGTTAATTTATTCAAGCATAGGATACCCCACCATGCAGCCTCAAAGCACTATTTTAATTGTGGATGACAACCCCAATGACTGTGTAACGTTACGAATTTTACTCTTAGCCGATGAATATAACCTCATTTTTGCTGAAGATGGCGCAAAAGCCTTAGTTGTCGCTAACGAAATTAGACCTGATTTATTATTGTTAGATGTTTTAATGCCTGGCCTGGATGGTTTTGAAGTATGCCAACAATTACGCGCCAATCCACTTTTAGCTGAATTACCCATTATTATGCTAACGGCTCTCGATGACGAAGCCTCCCATTTACGCGGCATGGCGGTAGGGGCAGACGATTTTATTACTAAACCTTTTAACCAAGCCGAGCTACGGACGCGGGTACAAACTATTCTGCGGCTCAATCGTTATCGGCGGCTAATGAATGAACGTATTAAATTTGAGTGGGTGGTTGAACATACCAAAGATGGTTACGTTATATTAAATCAACAGCAACAGCTTATTTACACCAATCCCCAAGCCCGCTTATATTTAGGTCTAACCAGTAACAATTCTAAAGTTATCGGTGAGCCATTCATGAAACTTATTAACCAATATTATCAAGGCCAACCCCAAGCCATTTGGGAAACCTGGCCGCAGGTTGACCCCGAAATACCACTCTATTTAATTCAACCCGCCACCGCCACCAATAGCTCTTTTTGGTTACAAGTGGAGCTAATCACCGTGCCAGAAAGTGACCATGAAACCTATTTAGTCCGCCTGCGTGACGTAACCACCAACATTGTGGAGCAACGGCTGCGTTGGACATTTCATGGGCAAATCAGCCATAAATTCAAAAGTCCCCTGACCGTCATTGATACGTTTCGCCAATTACTCCCCGAAGAGGAAAACCAACTTTCTGTGGCCGATTGGCAAGCCTTATTGCCCCTCGTCCGTAGCCAACTGAACACCCTCAAAGAAGACATTTTAGAAGTATTTCGTTACTTAAACATTACGGATGTAGTCTCCTCTCGCCAAGGAAATTGCTCCCTGGAAACAATTTTCAGCGTCATTAGGAAAATTGGGACTGACCTACAATTGACCCACTTAGAAATCCAAAGTGACCCTTATTTACATAATAATGAACTTTATATTCCTTTATCAACCAAAGCATTGGAATTAGTCTTATGGGAAATTCTCGACAATGCCCAAAAATTTCACCCCAATAGCTCACCTGAAATAGAAATCAATATTTTCAAATTAAACAACCAAATATATCTCGAAATTTTTGATAATGGTATCACCTTATCCCCTTATCAACTCAGCCAAATATGGCAACCTTATTATCAAGCCGAAAAAGGGTTTTCAGGTCAAGTCCCTGGTTTAGGGGTCGGCTTATCCATTGTTACGTCCCTCATTTGGAGTGTTGGTGGCACTTGCCAAGCCTACAATCGTCCCAATGGGTCGGGCATTGTGGTTGAGTTAACCGTTCCCATTTTAGGGGGGAATC
>JAIFLK010000357.1 GCA_020049115.1 Chloroflexota bacterium
AAACCGTTCATTTTGAGGAGTGACACACGCCCTCGTGTGTCACTGTTAGCACGAGGGCGTGCTAACCTCCGCGATTTTTGCGTAAGTCCTATTTAGGTTCTAATAGCACAATTTGAGTCTCTTCAGGCAATTGTGCTTTGGTTAATTTAAGGGTATCAATCGGCTGCACATGAGATACGCCCATTTCTTTCAAAAATTTAGCCACCGCCTCGGAAGGTGTATCACCCTCATCCCTACTATAGGCCATTGGAATAACGATAGATGGCTCTACCAGGCTAATTAATTCCGCCGCTTGGGCCGCATTTAACGCCTCCACGCCGCCCACAGGAATTAACAAAACATCAATACTCCCCATGTCCTCAACTTGTTGTTGGGTCGGCAAATGGCCTAAATTACCTAAATAACAGACCGCCAAATCATCCATATAGATGACAAAAACATTCTGCGCCGCGATTGCTTTCTTACCACGAGCCGTTAACTGCACCCCCGTAATAAAAATGTCCCCTATTTCATACTCACCAGGGCTATCAATCACTCTGGCCCCATTATCCAATTTCTGTAAATTTTTAGTTGTTTCAGCCTGACTAATAATCACAATATCTGATTTGAGCGAGGTTCGCCCCTCAATCGGGTCTGTTAAAAGAGTCACTTTACGCTCTTTTAAGCGAAAAGCGGTTTGTCCATACCATGTAATTTCCATATAAAATTAGAAGTGAGAAATTAGTGAATGAGAAAACAACCCAACGGTCTTTTCTCAATTCTAACTTCTCACCTTGAACTCCTCAGATTACCGCCTCATTCTACCATGTTTCAAAAAAAAGGCGAAATTTAAGAGACCGACTCCTCAAATCAAACCTCTTATGTTATAATCAACTTGACATAACTTTTTTGAGCCAGTTAGAACTTTTGCTTGTGGAGTGCAAACCTTTAGGTTTGCCTAATGAATTATAGCGCAAACCTAAAGGTTTGCACTCCCGTGTAGTCTATTGCATTGTTCATTTAGTTTTTAGTGCATGGTCAGACAAGAATGTCCGACCTACCAACAGTAGAACAGACATTCTTGTCTGTTCAAATATATTAGAAATTAAGTGAACAGTCCACTATGTAAGAATAATGAAGAAATTGACCCACGTTTTCCTATTAGTACCCCTGTTGAGCTTACTGATTAGCTCAATAACTGCCTGTAGTAGTAGCACCGCCACCACTAGCACCGCTGCACCTTTACGAACATGGTTATTAGTGCGCGCGCCTGAAGGCCCATTGCCCTTGAATAAACCGATTATCGTGAAATCTCGCACTGAGGACAGCCAGGGCGTGTCCCATGTGGAGTTATACGCGGTGCAATTGCCAAGCGGGGAGAGCAATATTTTGTTAGATTCACAACCTGCCCCCTTTGCTCAAACCAGTTTTACCGCCTCACAAACCATCGTTCCCACCCAAAAAGGTCATTATGCCATTAAAGTGGTCGGCTACAACAAGCTAGGGCAAAGCGCAGAATCTGAAACCATTAGTTTTGAGATTGAGTAAGTGAATTAGTGTCCTGTCAAGTGTGATTTGTATAGTCATCAGGTGACTAGAAGTCACCTGATGACTAACACCATTCCATTAATTCACGCTTGACGAGACACTAGTGTCCTGTTCACTTAATTTCTAGTATATCCAAACAGACAAGAATGTCTGTTCTACCGTTGGTAGGTCGGACATTCTTGTCTGACCATGTACTAGAAACTAAATGAATAATCCACTAGGCTTTCGCTTCAGGAGTGCGAAAATTTCATTTTCGCCTGTCAAAATAAAATTTTGACACTCCTGTTTGCTACCAAACAGGCTTTAGAAACATATAAGGTCTAAAAATTCAAGTGAACTTTTGGAGTCCAAATCTTTAGATTTGATGTATCCAAATCTAAAGATTTGGACTCCAGTTTATGACCATGCTAACCATAATTATCGATAGTCCATTTTTTTATTAGGAAATCAGGAGGCAGAATTTAGGATGAAACGTTATTCAAGAATGCAACTCTTTTTGCTGCTGGTTATTTTATTAGCTATCGCCCTCAACAGTGGCTGTAGCTTCGGCAATGAACCCGCAGCAACCCATAATGAAGCAGCACTTCCTGCACAAAGTGCTATTCTCACCCCGGCCCAAGATGGGCTAAAGGTGCTTTTAGGTAGTCCCGTGCAAGTACAAAGCGTGATGGCCGCTAACCAAGCTATCTCTAAAGTTGAGTTATGGGTACAAAATGAAAATGAGGCCACCGAACAACTCATTCATGCCGATACCCTTAATGGGGGTTTAGCCTTACAAGAATGGTTGCCCCAACAAGTGGGCAAATATACCCTGAAGGTTCGGGCTTGGGATAGCCAAAATCAGGCGCAAGCAGATTTAATCCGTCAGGTAGAAGTGGTTAAAAGTTCGGCTATTGCGTCAGATTTATCTAAAAAAGAGACCCTGAATACCGAGGCTGAGGCGGCCAGTTTTGGGGCGGCTCAAGTGGATTTAACACCGACTCCTGCGCCCGTCACCGCTTCCGCGAATGATGTCCAAATTCAAGTGGTGCAACAGACCGTACCTGAACCAACCCAAGTTCCCCGTTATCCCGCCCCTGGTTCTGCGCCTGGCGTGCCACCAGGGCCAACGCAAGCGGAGCTAAACAATTTTGGCCCGCCGATTTGTGAAGCCGCAGAATACCTCGGCGTGTATCAATCGGATACCAGCCGCCGCATTATGATAACGGAAGATGACGATATACCCGCCAAAACGGTGGGGGGAACGGTAATTCATCGGGCTTGGCGAATCCGAAATATTGGGACATGTACTTGGGGGCCTGGCTATGAATTGGCCTTCTATGGTGGACGCGCCATGGGGTCAGGCGGCGTGGCCTTTGAGTCGGTCTTCCCCGCTGAACCGCCTCGGCGAAATACGGTCATTGACCGTGAACGCTTGATTATGCCTGAAGGGAAACCTAATGAAACTGCGGTGATTGAACTTGCTTTAACCGCGCCCACTACGCCAGGGATTCATCAAAGTTACTGGCGCATGCGTGACCCGCATGGGGTTTATTTTGGCCCGATTGTGGGGGTGACGTTGGAAGTGGTGCGTGATTGTGAGTTTGGGGTTTATGGTGCGCCCGTTATCAATCGCTTTGAAATTATTGGCGTGGGCAATGTCTATAACCCCGTTGACCCGATTCATGTCAACGCAGTGCTTAATTCTGCTGTAACATTAGATTGGGATATTCTTAATGCCTCTAATTTTGATATTGTCTTTGAAAGTCCTACGGGGCGAGTCGAATCAACCACCACCACCGACTCGGTCAGTCGGGCAACTTTCTCGGTCAAAGAATTAGGCAGCTATAACATTACGTTATATGCTGATAATGGCTCATGTACGGTTAAACAAGAAGTAAAAGTGGAAGTTATTCCCCCTTCTGACCAACAATTTGTGTTAAATGTGGCCTTACCAGGCACGGCCGCGGCCGCCGCGAATAGTGGTACACCCAATCTTAAGAGTTCCGCCACCTTACCCACCAATGCGACTGAAGTTGACTGGACACACTTTGACCGCAATGCCGATAAGTTCACCTTACTAGGCGATATTTATGCCGAGCAAAAAGAACCCAATTGTGGCCTGGGCTACCGCACTGTCCCCATTTTAGGGATTCAATGCCCGACTTACTCCAGTTGGAAATTGGCCGATAACGTTAAACTTGAGGTAGGTGGCGCAGGTCAAGCGCAAGGAGCCGCCACCGTAAGTAATGTGGAGGAGTCTATTTGCCAGAAACTTGGGTTGGGTCAAGCCTATCAAATCCATTACACATTGGAAGCTCAAGTGGGCAATCGCGCCGCTGAACCACAGTTCAGTAATACCGTTGTGGTAAATGGCCGTTGCGGGGCTGTCCCCACCGAAATCCGCTAAGAAAAATAGACCTGTGAGGTTTTGAAAACCTCACAGGTCTAAAAGGTAACATATAAAAAAGAGCAACATCTCTCATGAGGGGTGTTGCTCTTTAATTTAGACAAGAATCATGGAGTCCAAATCTTTAGATTTGTTAGATTAGGCGGTCAAATCTAAAGATTTGGACTCCATGTCAGCCATCCCAACCTTGTGGCGAAAACTGTATGACACTAACGGTGGTCAAATCTAAAGATTTGAACTCCAGCTACAAAAGCCCGATTAAACTGTATGTAAATTTGTCAGGCTGGCAAACATAACTAGAATAAAAATAGTTTAGCGTAAAAACTCATACGTACCACGGGATGTCCCCGTGTTGAGATTACGACGTAATTCTAATTTACCCCCCCAAACCACCACACATGCCTTAGACTCTAGCGGAATTATCTGCCCATCTACGACTAACATGGGGTAATGCGTGGGGTTATCTAATTGGCTAAAAGCGTCGGCACAAACTCGAACTTGAGCAAATTTGGTCATGGGAATGGTAAAAACCAAATTAGTTCCATCCAGTAACCAGGGTTGAATAGGGCTGGTGGTAGTTACAGTCACTTTATCGGCTGGCACTAACTCTAGGCGCACCGCCCGTAAACCGCTATCAAATATAGCCGTAATTTCTGCCTCTAAGATATAACTATAAAGATAGTTATCAACCCGTTCATTAATACTGGTTAACCGAGCCGTTTCAAACTGCCCCAAAGCATAAACATGGGTGCTGCTGGTTTCCGCCAAAACCGTACAACGAGCCTGACCATTATCACACCGTTTTAAGCGCAAGCGAATTTCACCTTGATTATCAACATCTTGCCCAAAAACAGTCATGCCGACGAGCAAACTTTTATCCACTAGATTAAGCGGCGCAATAAAAATTTTATTACCTCCCCCTGGGCGAACCTGCCCCATGACACTCAACAACTGCCGAGTTATATCTTTTGTATAAGTGGCATTATAATTGAGAGGCATAAAAGCCAACCCCGAAACACTTTGATAGGTTAAAGTATTAGGGTCATTTTGATTAACGGGGGCCGCGGTCACGGTCCAACTAAAAACGACCAGTGATAGAACAAAAAGCATGAGGGTGACGACACTTGAAATAGTCGCCGTAAGTAGCGTTTGATATTTGTTCATAATTGTCTCCTAATTGGGTAAAACTACAAGGTTTTGAAACCTTGCAGCTCAAAAAACATGCGTCATCAATGAAAGGTATGGGAATTATAGTCGCCATTAAGGTTAAATTCAATTAACGGTGTCATCATGGGTTTAAGCGATTATAAGGTTAAATTCAATTAACGGTGTCATCATGGGTTTAAGCGATTATAAGGTTTGAAACCTTATAATCGCTAACTTGACCACCCCATTATTTACAGGTGTAAATTTTGGACAAATTTGGGAATTTGTGGGATATTAAATCACCTTTTCATGAAGGTTTACCCCTATGAAGGGGTTATACGTCATTCTTCATCTTTATTACTCTAATCACTTAGGCTAAAACATGACTCTTCTGCAAAAAGGGTAATTTGGAGTGCAAACCTTTAGGTTTGCCTTACGATAAACGAGCAAACCTGAAGGTTTACACTCCTTCTTGCAGACGAGTTAGGATATAACATTATGAATCAATCTTCTGAACCCAAACAATTACAATTAGTTGTCCATGCTGGCCCACTGGCGGGCAAGGGCTTTCCCTTAACCAATCAAGATATTACTTTTGGTCGCGATGATGACAATACGATTCCGTTAGATGATGAAGAAGTATCACGACATCATTCAAGACTAAGACGTGAAGGGAACACCGCCATTATTGAAGACCTCGGTAGCACTAATGGAACATTCGTTAATGGTAAACGCCTCGACGCACCCCATATTATTCAGCCCTCAGACATTATTAGCATTGGCGCATCTGTCTTTGGAATAAAAGGTTTTGAGGCCCCGCCTACGGTCAGCTATGCTCAACCTTCACCTGACCGCCCTAATTTGGCCTCACCGCCTAAACCCCCGTCGCAACCAGGCAGCGGACGCAAGCCCGCCCGCCCCACCAGTTCCTCCTCCGCCTCATGGTTCTCAGGGGCAAGTTTATTATTGTTAGGGTTAGGGTTTGTGTTAACCATTGTGATATTAAGTGTCGCCATTGCCGCCGTTTATCTCATGACGCAAAATAACACTGCTGCTGTCGCCACTATCCCCACAGTCGTTATTACTGCCCCCATCAATAATAGTGAAGTTCAAATGAATTTACCCGTCACCATCCAAGCCACCGCCTCAGATGTTAGTGGCATTAAACGGGTAGAGTTATGGGTAGCGGGGCAAAAAGTGGATGATACCACTAGCCCCTCCCCGCAAGGACAAGCCACTCTAGCGGCCTCCTTTCAATGGACACCTACGACCCCAGGCAACTATACCTTAGAAATCAAAGCCTATAACCTGCAAGGCGCGTTAAATGCCATTCCCACAATTGTCACCGTTAAAGTCATTGACCCTAACCAACCCACGGAAGCCGCCACCACAGCTAACACGCAAGCCACCTCAACCCCCACCAAGCCCCAAACTATTGAGCCAACCACCCCGTCATTATTGGTTAAAACCGATCTTAATGTCCGCACTGGCCCCAATTCTAATTACGATTTATTAGGTTTATTACCCGCCGATGCGCGGGCGGAAATTATTGGGCAAGATGAAAGCCGTCAATGGTGGAAAATTCGTTTTGCGCCTGCTAATGACGGTACAGGTTGGGTTTTGGCTGACCCTAATTACTCGACGGCCTCAAATGTGCAAAATATTCCCATCGTCGTCGCCCCCGCGACTCCAACCCCAACCCCTACCATTACCCCTATTCCCCCTACGGCCACTGTCCCTCCCCCCACACCCATTCGCGCCACCAATACGCCTATTCTGCCCACTTTTACCCCAACACCGCTACCCACCAATACCTCGACTGTTACCCCAACGCCGCAAGTAACCAAAATCGAATTTGATATTTCACCGCAGCAGATAGATTTTGGCAAGTGTACCAAACTAGTGTGGAATATTACGGGGGTGAAAGAAATTTATTTACAGGAAGAGGGTTTATCAGAACAAGGTATCCCAGGGACGGGTAATGTGGAGCGTTGCCCGCAAAAAACGACCCTTTATAAATTACGGGTCATCAGAAATGATGGCGTAGAAGAAAAGAAAGAAATCACCGTTATTGTAATAGATAGCAATGTTTTTTATGCGGGAAGTAGCACTGTGCGCCCCAATGACAGAATTGACGTAGATAATGGTGAGGATAGAAACCGTGACCGCGTTGACTTTGAATGGTCATTTGAGGGTACTATCCGTCATTTCAATGTCATGAATGGGGCCAGATTAGCGGCCATGGGCGATTCCGACTCCCTAAACGACCTGAGCAAAGATGATTGTCAGCGTGCCGATTATAACAAATATACCTTTATTGATGCCAGTGATGCGCCTTCTGACCCTGATAATACGCTGATTCCTGGTCTAGCTATCTGCTACACGACCAATGATGGGCGCACTGGTAAGTTACGTTTTCCTGACTATAGCACCGAAGACCTCAACGTTGAGTGGGTCACATGGCGGTAATGAAGTCACGCCAGCCTTTATAAGGTTTTAAACCTTATAAAGGCTTAAAAACAATCACCTTAATATTGGGAGATTTACTATGTATGAAGATGAACGAACATTAATGGGGCAATCGCTCAAGGCCAAAGCCATGCTGGTGGTGCGACAAGGCACTCAAGCGGGCATGAGTTTCCCCTTAACTGGCACGCAAACCATCATGGGGCGCGAAGAAGGCATTGATATTGTCCTGCAAGACCCCGAATCTTCGCGGCAACATGCCCGCGTCGCCTGGCAAGGTGGGCAATTTATCGTGGAGGATTTGGGCAGCACCAATGGCACTTTTGTCAACGGGATTCAAATCACCGCGCCGCAGGTACTTAACCCTGGGGATAGTATTGGTATTGGGCAAACAGCCCTGGTGTTTCAAATTGCCGGGGTTACGGCAGCCCCTCAAGTTCCACTTGGCAACCCTGTCACCACCCGCCAACCTACTCCCTACAGCAATGCCGCCGCTCAAGGGCAAGATAATAACATGGTGCAATACATTCTATATAGCTTAGGTTGCTTATTCGTCTTTGGTATCTGTACACTATTATCAATCATTTCAGTGGTCATGGCCTACCCTGATTTTTTTATGGGGAGTTAGGAGTGAAGAACTTAGATAGGAATGCAATAGCTTTTGCTGTTGCAACAACGTTTAAAACCGTTGCACTCCCGCAAGTTACTCATCCGCGCCATTGATTTCCCGCCTGCCTTTTCGTCTCATGCCTTCCTGTGTTATAATGACTCATTGTGTATTTAACCCATTTATCACTCACCAATTACCGCAATTATAGCCGTTTATCGTTAGATTTACCGAGTGGACCCATCCTACTCCGAGGTGAGAACGCGCAAGGCAAAACCAATTTATTAGAAGCCATTGCCTTCCTTTCTACTACGCGCAGTATCCATGCCCGCACCGACCAACAGTTAATCAACTGGCTCATGCTGAAAGAGGATGTCCTGCCCTTTGCCCGCGTGGAGGCCACCGTCCAAACTCAAACGGAACGCTTTCAATTAGCCATTACCATTGTGCGGGAAAACCAAACAATCCAAAAAACCATTCAGATTAATGGGGTAAAAAAACGGGCGATGGACGTGATTGGCAAACTCATGACGGTTATGTTTTTGCCTGAAGATATTGAGTTAGTCACTGGCCCCCCCGCCACCCGCCGCCGTTATTTAGATAGCACTTTATGTCAAATTAATCCCGCTTATTGCCGTGCGTTGAGTCGCTATAATAAAGTTTTATTACAACGCAATGCCCTGCTCAAAGAGCTATTCAAGCGGCGCGGTAAGCCTGACCAACTGATTTATTGGGATGAACAATTGGCTCTCAATGGGGCGATTGTTGCCCAAGAGCGACATCAAACCCTGCTCAATTTAGATACCATTGCCCGTCAACATCATCGTCAACTCAGCAATGGACAGGAAGGGCTACGATTATATTACGTTCC
>JAIFLK010000335.1 GCA_020049115.1 Chloroflexota bacterium
ATGTTGTTTCATTATCATACGGGAACGATGACCCGCCGTAGCGATTCGTTAGATTGGCGCGAGCCGCGCGGTTTTGCGGAAATCAATGTGCAAGATGCGGCTAAAATTGATTTGCGTGACGGCGGACAAATTAACCTTATCAGTCGGCGCGGCCAAGTTCGCACCCAAGCGCGGGTGGGTGAGCGCGTGCCACCTGGCGTGGTATTTCTGTCATTCCATTGGAAGGAAGCCCCCGCGAATATGCTAACACAAGATTTCGCCCTTGACCCTATCGCCAAGATACCAGAATATAAAGCGTGTGCGGTGCGGATTGAGGGAATAAAGAGTAAGAAGTGAGAAGTGAGAAATGAGAAATGAGAAGTGAGAAATGAGAAGTGAGAAGTGGGAAATGAGAAGTTTCTTACTTCTCACCTCTTACTTCTTACTTCTTACCTCTTACTTCTCACCTCTTACTTCTCATTGATAACGAGGTGAAAGATGACAACGGAAAATGTGGTGATACAACCTGTAAGTATTGATGCAATTATTCCGCTAGAGATGGCAAAAAAAGCGGAGAGTGTGGGTGTAATAAAGGCTAACATGGGGCCGCAAAATACCTTTGCGTTGGCGGTGTTGGCGGGGGCGTTCATTGCGCTAGGGGCAATTTTTGCTACGACGGTCACGACGGGCGCGGCGGGAGTTGTTCCCTTTGGCATTGCACGATTGCTGAGTGGCTTGGTTTTTTGTCTCGGCCTCATTTTAGTGGTGGTGGCGGGGGCGGAATTATTTACGGGGAACAATCTCATTGTAATGGCGTGGGCGGATGGAAAAGTATCAACATGGCAAGTGTTGCGAAATTGGGGCATTGTTTATGCGGGCAACTTTGTCGGCTCAATTGCCACCGCCATGTTGATGTTTGTGGCTAAACAATACACCTTTAGCAATGGCGCGGTTGGTTTGAATATTCTTAATATCGCGCAAGCTAAAAGCAGTTTGGAGTTCATGCAAGCGGTAGCTTTAGGCATTATGTGTAATGCGTTGGTCTGTTTGGCCGTATGGCTCTGCTTTAGTGCGCGCACCACCACTGATAAAATTTTGGCGATTGTGTTCCCGATAACGGCCTTCGTGGCGGCGGGCTTTGAACATAGCATTGCGAACATGTATTTCATTCCGATGGGCTTATTCGTGAAAATGGGCGCGCCAGAGTCATTTTGGACGGCCATTGGTAAGAGTGCGGCGGATTTTGGCAACCTAACCTGGAGTAATTTCCTGTTATTCAACCTCATTCCCGTCACCATTGGCAACGTCATCGGCGGTTCGCTGATGGTGGGGCTGGTCTACTGGTTTATTTACATTCGGGTGGCGGAGAGGAAGTGAGGAAGTAAGGAGTAGGAAGTAGAAAGTAGGAAGTAGGAAGTAAGAAAAAGACAGTAG
Source organism: Chloroflexota bacterium (assembly GCA_020049115.1). Taxonomy (GTDB): domain Bacteria; phylum Chloroflexota; class Anaerolineae; order 4572-78; family J111; genus JAIFLK01. Next base: position 1,414 of record JAIFLK010000335.1, read on the forward strand.
GTGCGGGTGTGGCCTACTGTCTGCGCGTGGGGTTAAAAATTAGGCCGTTTCCTCGCCCGTTAAAATGGCAATTAAAATTCGTAATAATTCCTCTAATTCCGTTGGAATGGAATACAGCCGAATATCCTGACAGATTTGTTTCTGTACGCGGTCTAAAATAGCAAATCGCCAGGCATCACCTATCGTTATGATACCATATAACGGTTTATCATCATCATCTAGCCATTGGTCAAGAGCAATCAACTCAATGGCTAACTGCGTAAAACCGCGCGTCAGGTCATCATGTTTCGCCTCAATGATAAGTAAATTGGTTTTATGTTGCAAATAATAATCAAGTTTGCCCTTAAGCTGTTTGGTCACATGCAATGGGTATTCCATTTGTACTTTAGTCTGTAGATAAAGCCCTAGATTAAGCAAAATAGGGGCGACTAAAACTTCCCGTCGAGTCGACTCCGTGTTTAAATCCGTAATTCGTAAATAAGCCTCAAGTTGCCCCTTCAACCCAGCAAAATAGGTTAAATCTGCCTGCGATTGCGGCAACTTACATAAATCAACATGGCGGGTATACCCAAAATAGGCCAATAAATCATCTATGGGTACATTCATTTTAAAATAATCACTAAAAGTATAAGATTTTTTAGGGTCAATAATGGAACGTTTCATAATATTCTCTCCTGATATAGCCACTGGGTTGAATTATAGCTTAAAGTAAAGAAATAACCAACTGATAAGAAATTAGTTCAGGTGATATTTGCCCACCTGTAAATTTTCAGGGGATAGCAATGGAGTCCAAAGCCGTAGGCTTTGAGTAGTGGGACAAAGCCTACGGCTTTGGACTCCGTATCCCCCAATTATTTACAGGTGGATAAAATTTATGCGGTAGCCTAAACCCACAATAGCTCAAGTAAAAAAATCACTGCCAAAATTGGCAGTGATTTTTTTACTTGAGCTATCTAAATATAACAAATCTAGCTGGCAGTAACAACAGTGGCTTTGGTCACATCAATAAAATCAGCCACGGCCAGTTCAAGGTTAACCCCACGCTGGCCTGCACTGACCAAGATACGGTCTAGCTCTAGGGCGGTGTGGTCAAGATAAACGGGGAAATTTTTGTGTTGTAATGCCAGGGCAGAAATGCCCCCTGTGAGCAGACCCGTGAGGCGTTCTGCCTCTTTATGGAGGGGCATTTGGACTCTTTTTTCGCCAATAGATTTAGCAAAAAGTTTCAAATCTAATTCACGGCTGCCCGCCACCAAGACGAGCAAGGGTTTATTTTGGCTAGACATTACAACAAGGGTTTTATAAACCAGGTCATGAGACAAATTAAAATAATCAGCCACGCCATTGGCTGAATGAATGGTATCAGGATATTCACGTACGGTATATGTAATTTTTCGTTGGTCTAACATCCGCATGGAGTTAAGTTTTGTTGCCATTACCACTTGACGATTTTGAGACCCGTTATCTTTTTGAAATGGTCATCACGAGTAACTAACACTAATTCATATTGACGCGCTAAGGCCGCCATCCATAAATCATTTTCTGAAACAACAATCCCCTTGGCAAAGGTGGTTTCTTTCAGCGCACCATAGTGGCGGGCTGTCTCCACATCACATTTTAACACACTCACTTGCTCGGCTAAAGCATCAATCTGGTCTAGGTTGCGCTTAAGTTGGGTGGTCCCACGCGCTGCAAAATAAAGCTCACCTAACGCAAAGATTGACAAAAAAACCTCGTCGGCTTTTTGTAACTGAGTGCGAACCGGGGTTTCGTTGGCTAACAAAGCCATAACGACGGGTGTATCTAGTAAATATCTACCACTCATCGCCTAAATCGTCTGCTGTTTCAACTACTTCTTGCATCAACGCCAATTCATCTGGCTTGATGGCCCCACAAAAACCTAATAAAACTTGACCCGAAGTCCCTTTAGGTTGCCCATGTATCAGCGTCTTGGTGAACTCTAAGACTTTGGGCTGAACTTCATCAGGCAACTGATTCAGGTGTTGCAAAATATTTTGCACGGTGAGCGAATTGGTAGCCACCACGGTGGGGTGTGCTGAAGGTCTACTTCTATCGCTTGCTTGGGTCACCTCTTCCACGACATAATTGTTTATGAGCCAGGCGGCCTCCGCTGATACGGAGCGTTGGTGTGCGCTGGCTTTTTCGCGGAATTTCTCGTACAGAGCCGGGTCAACATGCGTGACCAGGTTCCGCTTCTCTAAAGTAAATTTTCCTCCAACTATTGACATGTTGTCCTCAACCTTTCTAGGGTAAAAATAAGGCTCAATTATAGCACTGAGCTGCGAGTCGCGAAAACTTGACCCTCCGTTTTCGCAAATTAAAGCGCAAGTGTTAGCCATAGCCACTTTTTGCTGACTAATCAAAGGAATTGTATAATACTTTTGTTAAAAAATTAGCATTAATGGAGGAGTCCGCAATTCTTTGCGGACTATCCACAAAGAATTGTGGACTCCTCCATCAATCAAGCGTTTTGCGTTAGGCTGAAAATTAGAGCAAGTTAGGCATGCATGGAACTCAACGTATGAGCAAAAAAACTTCATCAACCGATACATTACGAGCGCAAACACTCAACCGAGCTGGCCTCGAACATTATGAGCGTTGGGAGATGGAAACGGCCATCACCTTATTTCAAGAAGCCATTCGCCTGGATGACCAACAACCTGACTATTACCTCAACCTCGCCCGTTCACATGTGCGAATGGGTGATTATGACTATATGCTACAAGCACTGGGTAACTATCTTCACATTGAGAAAGATGTCACCTTAATTAGTCGCTTTCAAACCCTCTTTAGCAACGCGCTAGATGATGTGGAAGAGCAATTAACCACCACCATGCGAGGTCAAGGGGTGCGCCTAGAAATTATTGGGGCAGCGATTCAAATGTGGTTGGAGTATCGGGTGACAATTGGGAAACGATATTTAGACCTGAGCAATCATGCGGCTTGGGCAGCCGCCTTGGATTATACGGTTCGCAAGGTCAATTTTGAAGAGATTTCGCTAGAGCAAATCACGGAGTGGTATAAAACTGATGAGGGGGCAATTCAAGCCAATCAAACCCAATTAGTTGAGACATTAGATGTGATGCCCTGTGATTACCGTTATTTTCGCAATGCCGATAATCCGTTGGATAAGTTGGTGGAGGCGGCTTCGATGTTGGAGGAGTTAGAGAGTCGATTCCGTTCTACAAAGTAATTTTTTATGCCCTCACCCCGTCCCTCTCCCAAAGGGCGAGGGTGATAAAGGCAACTCCCTCTCCAACGGGAGAGGGTTGGGGTGAGGGTACATCTACGCTTTACTGGTGACGACGCGGCTGTAGCCAATTTCATCCATAACCGACATCATGTCCCGTAAACTGGAGAGGTGTTCCCGCAGATTCTCGTCAATCCGTTGCAACCGATTATGGTTAAGGTCGCCTCTAGCAATGACTAGTAACATTTCGGCATGGGTAGTGGCTAAGTCACCCGCAATTTTACGCACTTCTAATTCGGCCTGACTCTGAAAAGTTTTTAATTCTTCCAAAGCAAGTAAATAATCACGTTTATTTTGTAATAATTTACCCAAAGTTACCGTTTGGTGTTCAGGCGCAGTTAATAATTGCCGACTGATTTGCTCAATTTCCAGGGTGGCTTGTCGCCGTTCATGGTCTAAGTTAGCGTGGCTAGTATATAATTTGAGTAAAAATTGTTCAAATTGACTCAATGCCTCTAACGATTGGTGGACATGTTTAATTGTCAGATTATTCAAATGGTCGCGCACTGGCCCTTTAGGACATTGTTGTGCTAATTGGTTAATCCGACGGGCATGGTGGCGTGCCTCGCTCAGGGGTTTGGAGACCGTGCGCGGTAGCCGAGTGATTACCGCAAGAGAGCGTTGCCCTTGCTCTAAGAGGTTTTGTAAGACCTCCCAAACATTTTTAATAATGTAGGTTAGGGCGGTAGCAGTAGTTAAGAAAAAGGCGATTATGAGTAGCACAAGCAAAACAAATTCAATATGAGGCATTTGGTTTAACTCCCTTATGATTATCGTTGGCTAATTGTCAGCCAACCGTCAGGTTTTATGAGCCTACGTTATGGTATCCTTAAGTTAAAGCACACTGGTGAATTATAGCACAAACCAGGTCTGAATAGAAATAGTCGGAACTATTCATTTTGTTGCCACGTTACCAAATAGGCTGAGGTAACGCCTTTATAAGGTTCAGAACCTTATAAAGGCTGGCCTGACCACCAAATTATTTACAGGTGGGATAACTTTGCGCTACTTTAATTTCGGCTATAGTATATACGTCATTCAAACTCAAAAAGTTGTAACATCTAATAAAGAAGGTTAGGAGGTAAGTTATTTCATGTTGTCTCAACGTTTACAAACTCAAGCCCAATTCGTTTCCATCATGCTTTTGGGCGGCATTGCAGTTGTTCTATTTACCCTGGCGATGGGGGTTAATACTTCACCCACCCAGGCCCGCGAGCAAACCATGTTTGGCAATCAAGCCCTGGCTTATACCTTTAAGGCACAAACCCCAGAAAGTCGCAATGGTGCGGCTATCGGTAAATTACAAGGAACAGAAATAGGAGAACCCACCAATACGCCCCTACCCAGTGCTACGGCCACCGCCTCAGCCACTGCCACGCCTCCCCGCAGTAGCGGTAATATTTGCGATGGGGTTTCTAATGATTACGATTTAGCTATAGCTCAACAAGCTAGTGCTAAGTCCGTATTTTCGGGAGAAACAGTCACCTATACCGTTATTATTGCTAATTGTGGGACTTTGGTCTCAAAAGCTTTTTCGTTTAAAAACGTAATCCCACCGAAACTTCAAGGGTCGTCTGGTTGGGTCTTTGAACACGCAGATGTAATTCAATTTGACTCTGGTGAATGGATTATTCCTAATATGATAGCGAAAGAAATTACGACGGCCACATTAGTAGGAAAGCTAGTTTCAACACAAGCCTGCCCTGTAACAAATAAGGTAGAAGTAGTAAGTAAATTGGTGCTTACTGAACCTAACAAATCCAATAATACTGCTGAAGTTGAGGTCAAAATAATTGATGGTACTGCTTGTACCCAATATGCTTATCTGCCCGCCATCATCAAAGAACCAACCTCCACCCCCACAAATACATCAACCAGTACTGCTACCCCTACAGCTACCGCTACTTTTAATAGTACAGCTACCGCTATTTTTAGTGGTACCGCCACGGCTATTGCGCGCCTTACTGCCACTGCCCAAGCAGGGCCAAGAATTCGCTATCAAGAGAATTTTAATAGCACCTCCAATAAAAAATGGTATGCTGGTACCACCGATAGCGGTTTTTGTACCTCCGTTTATCGAGATTTAGCATATGATATGGAAGCAAAGAAAGGGCAAGAATCAAGTGGTAAAACCACCTGTTGGCGCGCCGCACCCTCAGCAGCGGAGGCTTTAAAAGCTGTTTATGGGCAATTTGAAGTCAAGGCTTACCATCGTGAAGGTCAAAGTGATAGCATGTTTGGCATATATATCAATGGTAAGGGCGCAGATGAACTTTACCTTTTTAGAATTTGGCCGAATACATCTGTCCGAACTGACAGCACGAAACGATGTAGTAACGGTGGAGATTGGGAGTTATTAAGAATCAAAGGGGGGACAAGTAAAGGGTTAATCAATGGTCGCTGCCATGCTTCAATTAAAGATGGCACTGGGGCTGATGCCACCAATGTCCTTAAAATAATCCATGAACGCAATGGTAAAATCTCCATTTATATTAATGGTACGTTGATTGACACCTATACCGATACTAGTCAGCTTACTTCAGGTTACGGCACAGGTATCTACGAACGCTCTGAAGGGACTAAAGATATAGGGATTCGGTTCGATGATTTCACCATTTACCAAGAGCCGTAATTAGGTGATGAGTGATGTACAGCCATTATAAGGCTTAATGCCTTATAATGGCTATTAAGTTTACGCCTCATTCCACACTCACCTGCCACACCTCGCCATTGCGGTGGTCAATTAAATAAAGTTCCCCCGCCGCATCCAAGCCAAAACTGCTAATAATCTTACCACTCGCCAACAACTCCGCCTGTGACCATGAACCGTCAGCTTCATGCCGTAATCCCCACAGTGTCCCCGTACAATAATCAGCATAAAGGTACACACCGTTAAGCTGCGGAAATTGTGTGCCGTGATACACATAACCGCCTGTTACAGAACAACCCTGACTATGGGGATATTCAGCGATGGGCATGACCACTTTTAAGGTGGCAGGGTCACAACTCGTCGGGTTAAAGCAATGGCTCGCCTCCATGAGCCGCCAGCCATAATTTTGCCCACCGCCACTGCCCGCCAACTCCACATCCACCTCCTCATATTGATTTTGCCCCACATCCGCCACATATAAATCCCCCGTGGCCGCATCAAAGGCCATGCGCCAGGGATTACGCCAGCCATACGACCAAATTTCAGGGCGCGCCGCCGCCGTTGTAATAAAGGGATTATCTTGCGGCACGCCATACGGACTGCCAGTATCGACATCTAGCCGCAAAATTTTGCCCAACAGCGTATTCAAAGATTGCCCATTATTATGCGGGTCATTGGCTGCGCCACCGTCGCCCATGCCAATGTAGAGATAACCGTCTGGCCCAAATAAAATATGTCCGCCGTTATGGTTGCTGTATGGCTGAGGAATAGTGAGTAATATTTGCTCACTAATTTCATCGGCCACGTTAGGGTCAGCCGAAACGTTATAACGGGCAATGGTGGTGCTGCCCTCAAGGTTAGTGTAATTCACATAAAATAAGCCATTCTTTTGATAATTAGGGTGAAACGCCACGCTTAATAACCCTTGCTCATTGCCGTTAGAACCAACTCGCGTTTTAATGTCCAAAAATGGCGTTGGACGAGTGACTCCTCCCTCAATTATCATAATTTGCCCTGCTTGCTGCACCACAAAAAGTCGTTGGTCATGGGCATGGGTGAGATAAAGCGGCTTGGCAAAGCCACTTGCCACTGGTTTAAGGGTTAAGTTTAGCTGCTCTAGGGGCGGCGGCGCAGTGGTTTCAGCCACCACAATCGGCATCATCACCGTCTCCGTTAGTTCAGGTGTTGCCGTCACTTCGCTTGGCATAACTGCCGTTTGCGTGGGCGTTGCTGTAGGCGGTACAGCCGTTCCTGTGACAGTGGCCGTTGGTTTGGCGGCGACAATGGTGGGCATTGGCGGTTGGATAGCTTGGCAAGCCGCTAATAAGATGAACATGGTACTGAGTAAAATTAGTTTTTTGAAAGTCATCATGGGTTAAGAACAGTGGATGGGGTGAATTTAGCAGATTTTTTCACCTGGGAATTTTAAGCCATTATAAGGTTTGAAACCTTATTAGGACTTACGCAAAACCGTTCATTTTGAGGAGTGACACACGCCCTCGTGTGTCACTGTTAGCACGAGGGCGTGCTATACTGCATTTCGTTTGAGACTTACACTTTTATGATGACCATTAGGAGTCCGCAATCCTTTGCGGACAGCCC
>JAIFLK010000271.1 GCA_020049115.1 Chloroflexota bacterium
GCCCAGCCCGTTTCCGTTTGCCACCAATGGTCAATCACAGGCACATTCAATTTTTCCCGCGCCCAAAAGAGGGTCGCAGGGTCGCAGCGTTCCCCCGCCAAAAAGAGAGTGCGGAAGCTGCTTAAGTCATATTGTTTAATATAATTCCCATCGGGGTCATCACGCTTAATGGCACGGAAGGCCGTTGGCGCAGTGAATAATACACTCACTTTATGTTGCGAAATCACCCGCCAGAACGCGCCAGGGTCAGGCGTACCGACAGGCTTGCCCTCATATAAAATGGTCGTACAGCCATGCAACAACGGCGCATAGACAATGTAAGAGTGACCGACCACCCAACCCACGTCAGAGGCCGCCCAATAGACCTCACCAGGCTTCACATCGTAGCAATGCGTCATACTCCATTTGAGGGCGACCATGTGACCGCCGTTATCGCGTTGCACCCCTTTTGGCACGCCCGTTGTCCCCGAAGTATAAAGAATGTATAACGGGTCAGTCGCCTTAACAGGCACGCAAGCGGCAGGTTGCGCCCCTGCCACCGCCTCCGCCCAATCAATATCGCGTCCCGCGACCATCTCGGCTTCAATTTGTGGACGTTGCAAGATAATACATTTATCAGGCTTGCTATCCGCTAACTCAATGGCCTCGTCTAACAAAGGTTTATAGGGAATGACTTTTTTGCCCTCAATGCCACATGAGGCCGAAACAATCAATTTGGGCGTGGCATCATTTAGCCGCGTGGCGAGTTCTTTGGGCGCAAAGCCGCCAAAGACCACCGAGTGAATCGCCCCTAAACGGGCGCAGGCCAACATGCTGATGACCGCTTCTGGCACCATCGGCATGTAGATGATGACGCGGTCGCCTTTGCTCACGCCCTCATTGGCTAACGCCCCCGCAAAGAGCGCGACCTCATCCCGCAATTCCCGATAAGTGTAATATTTAATTGTGTCCGTCATGGGGCTATCATAAATTAAGGCGTTTTGGTCAGCCCGCCCGTTTTCCACATGCACATCGAGGGCGTTGTAACATGTGTTCATCTCTGCCCCCACAAACCAGCGATAAAATGGCGGGTTGGTGTCATCTAACACGTTATCCCATTTTTTGAACCAGTGAACGGCTTCCGCCGCCTCGCCCCAAAAGCCGTTGGGGTCGGTTATAGATTGTTGATATATTTCTGAATAATTCATGGTTTAGTCTCTCAGTTGGTCAGTCTGTCAGCTAGTCAGTCGGTCAGCGTGTCAGTCGGTCAGTCGGTCAGTCGGTCAGCTAGTCAGTCAATCAGCAATCAGGAGTCAAACGGCTTAAGCCGTTTGGCAATGGCTAAAGCCATTGCACTCCTGCTGATTGCTGACACGCTGACTGCTGACTGCTGAACGCTGACTTGCTGACTAGCTGACAGACTGACTAGCTACTAATAAGTTATTCGTGCTTGATAGGTTTTTTGTGACACTTGATGGGCTTGCTCAAGGGTAAAAATACCCTGTTCGGCTAATAGGGGAATGAGTTTGAGAAACACTTCCCCCGTCAAAATGGCATCACCGAGGGAGGTATGCCGCCCGATGACATTAATTCCTAAGCGTTCGGCAATGGCCTCTAGGCTATGGTTTTTGTAATTTGGATGTAAGGCTGCTGAGAGCAATAAGGTATCTAAAACGGGATTACTAAATTTAATGCCCGTTTGGGCTTCCTTCATTTGTAATAGCCGCATGTCAAACGCGGCGTTGTGTGCCACCAACACTGTGCCTTCGGTAAAACGGAAAAATACGGGTAAGACCTGTTCAATGGTCGGTTGATTTTCTAACATTTCAGGTAAAATACCATGAATCAGGGTTGAGGCCGCAGGCAAAGGGCGGCGCGGGTTGACGAGTTGGTCAAAAATCTCTTGGCGTAACAAGCGTCCATTCACAATGCGAATCGCGCTAGCCGAGATGATTTCATCGCCATGTGATGGGTCTAGCCCTGTCGTTTCCGTATCGAAAACGGTATAAACAAACGGTATAAACCAAGTCAGTGAGTAGATATTGAGCTAACTCAGAACTTTGGCTGGCAGAGCGAAATAAGTTAAAATCGTAATACTCGGGGCGGCTGGCTTGATGGGTAATTTTGATGGGGGGAGTGGTTTCAGGGGACATGGCCGAGAGAGAGATGGGCGCGGTTTGTGTTAAGGGAAGTAACAACCGTAGATAGGTGGTGTTATTCGGTTTATCGGCTTGACACCACACCTCCCCCCCATGTCGTTCTGCTACTTCTTGTAAGGTCAGCGTGGCAGGTTCAGTTATATCAGGCATGAGCAACGGTTCTAGGTTTTGATTTTGCCATAGCCATAACGTTTCCATATCAATCAAGCCATCTGCCCACACCAAATCTAACGCCACCAATTGCCCCGTCTGCTTGAGTCGTAACATCACCTCCAAAAGACCGAAATCATGTTTAAGGCGACGCATCACCTGAGTCATAATGTGGACAATGGCATAACTATCCACCCGCACCCATAAATCAAGATTTTCAGGCGTTTCGAGGTGCGTCTGAATTTCCAATTTATCCTCAAAGCGGCGTTGAATTGCCCATAACAAGTCTGTAACTAACATCTCCTCTAGCTGCCAATCGGCCTTCAAATCCGCTGCATATTCTGCCGTGGTATTATTAAGACGGCTGCTTAACGTCAGCGACTCGTCATAAATTACGCGGCGAAGTTCAGCCAATTTCAGCGCATCCATTTCGGGATATTCTTCAATGGTTTCAATAGCCGTACGAATATTGGCGAGAGAAGCACGAATCCCTTCGGTGAGACTTTGCAATAATCGGTCACGGCGATGAGTGCGCTGGCTTTGTTGAGTGACATCTTCTAACGTTAAGATAAACCCATTCAGAACTTCAACCGCTTCATGCTGTTGACCGAGGACGGGAGTGGCACGGGCGCGAATGAGTTGCCCATTGGTGGCGGTGGTGACGAATTGCACCACTAATGGCTGCATTAACTTTTGTGAACGATAGGTCAAATCTTCTAAGGCGTGAGTAATCACATGACGGTCAATCAAGCCAAAAACGGAACGCCCTAAACCCACAAAGCCACCACCTACCCCCCCTTTGCCCCCCCCGATTCGGGGGGGGACGGGCGGCGTAAACTCACTCTGATTCAGGTTTACGCCGCCCGTCCCGTCCCCCCCTGATTCAGGGGGGGTATCTCTTGCGTTTGGCTTAATAGCCGTTTCGCCCGATTGTTATAGAGCAAGATACGTCCCTCATTATTACAAACTAATACGCCCTCGGTCAGTTCCGACATCAGGGCGGCCAGACGATTTTTTTCCTCCTCCAAGTTGGCCTGCGCCCGTTCAATTTGAGCTTCCTGTGTATCGACCATCGTTTGAAAACGGTCAGAAAAGGCATTAATTTTATCGGCTAAGGCGCGCATGTCTCTGGGCCCGCTAAAGTTAACGCGGTGATTGGGATTGCTCATCACAATCATGGTGAGTTCATCGGTCAGCCGTCGCGCCCCCGCAATGTAAGCCTCGAAGAAAACGCTCAGTTGAAAACTCGCCATCATCAACAAAATGACCACCACCACTACCGCATAACCCAAATACGTCCCCTCAAACCAGGGCGATACCATGAGCGTGACCGCCACCCCTAACAGAAAGGTCGTAATACTGCCCAATGCGGTTAACAGTTCAAATTGTTGACGGTCCATGAATTAGGAATTAGGAATTAGGAATTAGGAATTATTTATCAGTTAATTCCTAATTCCTAATTCCTAATTGTTGTCGTATTTGGGCAATTAACTCTTTGGTGGAGAAAGGTTTGATAACGTAGGCATCTGCGCCGAGGTGTAGCCCTTTGGTCATTTCTACCTCGCGGCCTTTGGCGGTGAGCATGATGACTTTGATAGCTTGCCAGGCGGGGTTCTCACGAATCCGTTGGCACACCTCAAAACCATTCAAGCGCGGCATCATGATGTCTAACAAAACCAAATCGGGTTGGAACGCGCCCACCTGCACCAATGCCTCTTCCCCGTCACGGGCAATGGCTAATTCATAACCCGCCTGTTTCAGCAGAAACTCTAGGGAGATTACAATATTGACTTCATCGTCTACGATTAACACTTTTTTGGGCATGGGATATAAGTCGTTCAGCGAGTCAGTCGGTCAGCTAGTCAGCTACAAAACCCTCACCCCAACCCTCTCCCATAGGGCGAGGGAGCAAAACTTCCCTCCCTTTGGGGGTGACTGAGGGGGGGAGTTTTAGCTGATTGCTGACTAGCTGACCGACTGACTCGCTTAATGGTAAGGTAAACGAAAAGGTTGCGCCGTGGCCTGGTTGACTCGTGACCCATAAATTGCCGCCAAAATGGGTGATGATGTGGCGGCAAATGGGCAGGCCGAGTCCTGTGCCTTGCGGCTTGCCTGTGACGGAGTCCCCACCTTGTCGAAATTTATCGAAAATAATCTCTTGGTCTTCGGGGCGAATCCCCGCGCCATTGTCGGTCACATCCACTTGGATGGCCTCGGCGTTATGGGTGAGGCGAACTTGCACCCAGCCCGCTTGACGGTCACAAAATTTAATGGCATTGGAGAGTAAATTTAGTAACACTTGCATGAGGCGGTCAGGGTCAGCCATGATGGGGGGAATTTGGTCAGGTAGTTGTAATTCTAACTGAATGTGTTGCTCTAAAAATAGCTGCTCCATTGCCATTAATTCTAACTGAATGTGTTGCTCTAAAAATAGCTGCTCCATTGCCATGACCGTTTCATTGATGATGGCTTTAACTTCCACCTTTGCCATGAACCATTCCATTTTGCCCGACTCGATTTTGGAGAGGTCAAGCACTTGGTTGATTAAACGGGTCAGCCGTTCACTTTCCTTAAGGATAATGCTGGCAAATTGCCCTCGTTGCGCCACATCTAAATCGGGATTATCAAATAAAATTTCGGAAAAGGCACGAATGGAGGTGAGAGGGGTGCGGAGTTCATGGGTGACGGTAGAAATGAAATCATCTTTAAGGCGGTCTAGCTCTTTGAGTTGGCACTGCGTAGCTCCGCTGTTGCTGCTTCTAGCTCCCGTGATTTTTGTTCAAGCTGACGACTGTAAGCTATGACTTGCGAGGTTTCGTTAAGAATGTTCATGACTTCTTCCATGCTGAGGGGTTCTTCCGTCACCACTGAGGCAATCATCACATGGGCGGAGGCTGAACCGATGACTCCCGCTAACTGTTTCTCAGAAAAATCCACCAAAGCGGCATCAGCTTCAACCTGTCGTGACCAATCCAAACCATGTTGCGTGGCGTAATGAGTAAATATTTCGCCAACTCGTTTGGGGTCAATAAAGCGACTGAGTAGGTTACGTAATACTTCAACGGAGGCACTGCCACGCCAAAATCGGCTTGTTTCCGAGTGGCGAAAAACATCTACAAACAGAGTTGCTTGGCTATGCTCTAACACGCTTTGTGACGTAAGCAAGGAAATAATTACATAGCTGCCTCCATTAAGTAACATACTCCAGACCATCGTGTGGGCGATGGGGTTTAGACCTGATAGGCCGAAAAGCTGATAAGGGCGTAACATGGCGAGGCCAAACGGCCCTTCATTGATAAAGGTTGAGGCTAACAAATGAGCCTCAGTTAAAGCGGGCAGGAGTAGGGTGTAACTCCAGATAATAAAGCCCAAACTCAGGCCAATCAATGCCCCTAAACGATTGCCACCTTTCCAATACATGCCGCCGAGCATGGCGGGGGCAAATTGAGCAACGGCGGCAAAGGAGATGAGGCCAATCGAGACTAGTGTTTGCGATTCAGCAATGAGGCGAAAATAGCCGTAACTAAGTAGTAATATAATCACAATGGCACTGCGGCGAATGGCTAAAATAAGGTTGCCGAAATCTGACCACCCCCCTTGTCCCCCCTGATTTAGGGGGGATAGAGGAGGGTAAAAACGTAATAAAACGGGCATGATGAGGTCGTTGGAAATCATGGTGGTGAGGGCAACGGTTTCCACAATGACCATGCTGGTGGCGGCGGAGAGGCCACCAATAAAGACGAACAGGGCGAGTACTGGTTGCCCGTAATCCATTGGTAGGTGTAAGACAAAGGTGTCGGGGTTTACCTGACCGTCAGTAAAGTGTAATAATCCGCCGATAGCGATAGGTAGAACGAAAACGTTAATAATGAGTAAGTAGAGGGGAAATAGCCAGATGGCTTTGTTGATGTGTTGTTCATTCACATTTTCCACGACGGCCATGTGAAATTGACGGGGTAAAAAGAGAATCGCTAACATCGAAACAAATGTAAATGAGAGCCAATCGCCATAATTGATGGGCAGAGCGAACAAGGCACTGATTTTAGGCTGATGGGCGGCTTGGGCAAACATATCCCCCACGCCATCGTAGATGTTAAAGGTCACGTAAAGGCCAACGGCTAGAAACGTTAATAATTTGACCACCGATTCAAAGGCTATCGCCACGACCAAGCCTTCATGATGTTCGGTAGCATCCAGGTGGCGTGTGCCAAACAGAATGGCAAATATGGCAAGAAGCAGGGCAATGTAGAAGGCCGTGTCGTTGGAGAGAGTAGGGAGGTTTGAGTGGGTCGTTGGAAAAACTAAACTCAACCTGGTAATTTCAATTTCAGGGGTGGTATGTTGCCACAATACATCGAAACTGGTGGAGATGGCCTTAAGTTGCAATGAAATGTAAGGAATAATGCCCACAACTGAAATGACCGTCACTAATCCCGCCAACATGCTGCTTTTGCCGTAGCGAGAGCCGATAAAATCGGCGATGGAGGTGATACGATTGACCTTGCTAATACGTATCATCTTACGTAAGATGAACCACCAGCCCGCCGCCATGAGCGTTGGCCCTAAATAGATGGGCAAAAAATCTAGGCCATTGTTAGCCGCCCGCCCTACACTGCCATAAAACGTCCAAGCGGTACAATAAACCCCTAGCGATAGGGCGTAAATGTACGGATTGTTAATTAAACTCCGCCCCAGGTCGGCTCGCATGTCGCCATAATAGGCAATGGCAAACAGCAGGCCAATGTAGGCGAAGGAGACAATGAGGATGAGGCTGCCAGAAAACATGGGAAGCGTGTCAGTCGGTCAGCGTGTCAGTCGGTCAGCTACAAAACCCTCACCCCAACCCTCTCCCATCATAGGGCGAGGGAGCAAAACTTCCCTCCCTTTGGGGGGGACTGAGGGGGGGAGTTTTAGCTGACTAGCTGACTAGCTGAACGACTACCCTAACCTATTCGTGTTAAAGTGTAATGATAGATGTTCTTGATAGTCACGAATGGCAATAAAAGCATCTTTGGCGTGGCGGCGGTCTAGGGGGGAGAGGTCATCCCACTTAATATTATTGTCGGGAGTGCGGCCATTTTTGTGGGCTTGGAGTTGCTCCTTGAGCCGTAAGCGTAAGAGAAAACGAAAGGTTTCGGCTAATAACTCTGCCCCATTTTGGCTGAGGTGGCTGGCCTGGGTGGCGGATTCTAAACGGTCAATGGTGGCGGGTGAGTCGCAGCCTGACTGTAAGCCATAAACGCGTGCCAGGCTGACTATGGGCGCAATGCCTGCTTTTTTGAGGTTAATACCGCCCTGGTCATTTTTGATAATGCGGCCAAAAAAGCCAAGTGGCGGCGTAAATTCGAGGGCCGCGCGGGCTAAATGGGCGAGAAAGAGGGTGTGATTTTTAGCTTGATGTAACAATTCCATTAAGGGGTCAAGGGCTAAATTGCCATGCACGGCGCGCAGGTCAAAGAAGATACCTGCTTCTAATAAGGCTTGGGCTTTGGGTTCTTCAATCCATTGGCGAAATAATGTGACCCATTGGGCGAGGGGTTTATGCCAATTTGTTGCCATGCAACCGCCTGGGCAGGGTGGAAAACCCGCTTCAATGAGATAGTTGACCATGATCTGGGTAAATTTATCGAAATAAAGTGCCGCTTCTGGCGTGTCATCTTGATAAACGAGGGCGTTGTCTTGGTCTGTTAATAAAAATTGCTCTTGCCGCCCTTCTGAGCCAAAAACGAGCCAGGTGTAGGGCGTGGGTGGTGGGCCGAGTTGTTCTTCAGTTAGTAATAAAAGTCGTTTGATTAAATGTTCATTCATGCTGGCGATGGTGCGGGCAATTTGCATAATGTTGAGGCCGCCGTCAAAGAGATTGGCAACAATTTTAGTCACTTGGCGGGTATAATGGGGTAAACTGGCGGGGTCTTTATCTAGCTGACTGAGGACGAAAAAGGGGTTGGTGGTTTGGTGGCGGAGTAAATCGGTCACGCTAATCACGCCGATGATTTGCCCATGTTTGGTGAGGGGCAGGCGGCGGATGCCATTTTCTAACATAAATAACATGGTGCTATAAACGGGCGTATCACTCGGCAAGGTCTTGACGGGTTGGGTCATGATGTGGCTGATGAGAGTTTCTGGCCCTAACCCTTCGGCTAAGACGCGTACCTTAAAATCTTGCTCGGTGACGATGGCGGGCGGGGTGGCACTGACTAAAACTGCCCCAATTTTTAATTCTCGCATGACCCGCGCCGCTTCGCCGACGGTGGCGGTGGGGTTGATGGAAAAGGGGGGACGGGTGATTAAACTCTCGGCTTCAATGGTTAAATTACCGTTAATTTCGCTGGATTCGACGGTTAGGGTTTGACGTAAGCGTTCCGTTAAATCATAGGTAAAGCCCTCGGTAAATTTGGGATATTGTTGTAATAGTGGTTTTAAGGCGGTGAGGGCTAAGGTGTAAATTTCGCAAGGGTCTTGCGTAATGGCGGAAAATTCAGGGGCGGTTTGGTGAATGAGGGACATCTGCCCAAACATATCGCCTACCTCCAAAATGTCGGCGATTTGCCCATGATGGATAAGGTGAACGGTGCCGCGACGAATGAGGTAAAGTTGTTGGCTAGGTGAGCCACCTTGTTGTAATAAAGTGGTCTGGGGGTGGAAGTGTTGTAGGCGCAGGGATTGTTTGAGGGAGTGAAGTTCACTCTCTGGCAGGAGGTGAAAGGGGGGACATTGCTTGATGAGTTGCAGGAAGGTCATGGCAGTCGGTTAGCTAGTCAGCGTGTCAGCTATAAAACCCTCACCCCAGCCCTCTCCCAAAGGGAGAGGGAGCAAAACTTCCCTCCCTTTGGGGGGGACTGAGGGGGGGAAGTTTTGCTGACACGCTGACTAGCTGATTGCTTGATTAATGAGCCGAGGCTTGGCCTGCGCCAGTGGGGAGGCGGAGGTTTTCAATCAAATCTTGAATTTCTTTGGGCGGCGGTGGCGTGGAGCGAGAGACCGCGAAGGAAACAATGAAGTTCAAAATCATGCCAACGGTGCCAATGCCTTCGGCGTTAATGCCAAAGAAGGGCGGAATCATGGGGGTGGCGGTGCCTAATAGCGGCACTGAGCGCATGCCACCAATCATGATGATGGTGAAAATTAAGCCCGTTAACATGCCCGCAATTGCGCCTTTGTCGTTCATGCGTTTGTCAAAAATCCCTAAGATGATAACGGGGAAGAAGCTAGAGGCCGCTAATCCGAAGGCAAAGGCCACTACTTGCGCCACAAATGCGGGCGGGTTGATACCAAAATAACCCGCAACCACACAGGCCACCGCAATCGTAACCCGTCCAACGAGTAGACGGTTGGCTTCATCAGCTTTGGGGTTAATGAGGCGGAAATAGATGTCATGGGCGAAGGAACTAGAAATAACCAGTAACAAACCAGAGGCGGTGGAGAGGGCTGCCGCTAACCCGCCTGCGGCCATCAAACCAACCACCCAAGCGGGTAAGTTAGCAACTTCAGGGGTGGAGAGAACAATAATGTCGTTATCTAAATAAACTTCGTTCTCGGTTTTCTTGCCATCTTTATCGGTTACAGCCGTATTAATGGGTTGCGAAAAGTCAGGTTTGCCCGCTTTGAGAACGAAGGGTGACGGGCCGCTAGACATCGTAACTTTACCATCGCCATTACGGTCTGCGACGGCCATGAGGCCAGGGACTTGCCATTTGGTGGCCCAATCAATGGTGTTGCCATTGCCATCTTTCAGCGTTTGGATAAGTTGCTTATTGGGCAATTCGCGGGTTTCACCCGTAAAGGTGGCCTTGTTCATTGTGTCTAACATATTGTAACGGGCAAAGGCCGCTAACGCGGGGGCAGTGGTATAAACCAACGCAATACACACCAACGCATAGCCTGCGGATAGCCGCGCATCACGCACATTTGGCACGGTATAAAAACGGACAATGACGTGAGGTAGCCCTGCCGTACCGACCATGAGAGCGCAAGTAATGGCTAAAACATCAATCATGGTACGTCCGCCCTGGAAGGGATTAGTATAGGCCGAAAACCCGAAATCTTGTTGAATTTGATTGAGTTTGGGGATAATATCGCCTGCGGTGAGGGCAAGTTGAGGGATAGGATTGCCCGTAAGTTGGAAGGCAATCGCAATTGAGGGAACAAGATAGGCCAGTAATAAGACGATATATTGTGCCGCTTGCGTCCAGGTAATGCCTTTCATACCGCCGATAATGGAGAAGAAAGCCACAATCAACGTCCCCACAATAACGCCCTGGTCAATGGACATGCCGAGGAAGCGACTAAAGACGATACCCACGCCGCGCATTTGCCCCGCCACATAAGTGAAGGAAATAATGACGGCAGCAATGGCGGCAATGGCCCGCGCCGTGCTAGAATAATAGCGGTCACCCACAAAGTCAGGCACGGTAAATTTACCAAACTTACGAAGATACGGAGCTAAAAGTAAGGCCAATAATACATAACCGCCTGTCCAGCCCATTAAATAAACCGCCCCATCATGCCCCATCGTGGAGATGAGGCCAGCCATAGAAATAAAGGTGGCGGCGGACATCCAGTCTGCGCCCGTTGCCATGCCATTCGCCCATGCAGGTACGTCTTGCCCTGCCACATAGAACCCTTTGGTATCCCGCACGGTGTTGGCGTAGCCAATATACATGTAAATGGCAAAACTCACCCCCACCATAATGTATGTCCACATTTCAACAGTCATGGTCTTATTTCTCCCTTAAACCAAACTTTTCGTCTAATTTGTCCATCAAATATACATACGCAAAAATTAACACCACAAAGGTCAGAATTGAGCCTTGTTGGGCAAACCAAAAGCCCATGGGAACATTTACTACAAAAACATTAATTAAACTAGGGGCTAAAATAATCCCCATGACGTATGAAACAACAAACCAAATGGCTAACAAACCACCAATAATTTTAACATTACCTTGCCAATAGGCTTGGGCTTGTTCTGGGGTTAAACCTGTTGCTTTTTTACTCACCATTTCCTCCTTGAAATCCTAATAATAAAATTGAAGCCATGTTATTTTGACTTAGGTTTAATATTAACCGATTTTAGGCCAAAAGTCTTTACCCTGAGAGGGTGAAATTATCTCACCCCTGGGGGTGAGATTCATTTTGAGTGATTCTTGAAATAGGAGTATAATAGAATTAAATGTCAAACTATATTCACACCATTAATTCATTACTTTGTCCTCAAAAGCAACCTCATACTCGCGTGATTGACCTTTTTGCGGGCTGTGGTGGTTTGGCCCTGGGTTTTGAGGCACAAGGTTTTGTAACTCATGGTTATGAGACAGATAATGATTGTGTCTCAACTTATAACAAAAACCTTCATGGTCAATGCAATCAAATTTGTCTTGAACCAACCAGTAATATTACTTTAGCTCCTGTGGTTATCGGGGGGCCGCCATGTCAACCCTTTAGCGTGGGTGGCAATCAGTTAGGGCTATCTGATTCGCGTGATGGCTTTCCCATTTTTATCTCGGTGATTAAGCGACTGCAACCTGAACTTTGGTTATTTGAAAATGTGCGCGGCTTATTATATCGCAATAAATCTTATTTTGCGGAGATTTTGCAAGCCTTAGAAGGTTTAGGTTATATTGTGGAATATCAACTCCTCAATGCGGTCAATTATGGCGTGCCGCAAAACCGTGAACGGGTCTTTGTGGTGGGGCATCGCGGGGTGTTTAACTTTCCGCAACCACTGAGAATCCGTTTTACCGCAGGCCAGGCTTTAGTGGACATGGCAGATATGATTCCGCCTGAGTCTAAATTCTTGACTCCTAGCATGGATAACTATGTGGCTAAATATGAAAAAGCCTCCTTTTGTATTCGTCCGCGTGATTTATATTTAGACCAACCCGCCCGAACTTTAACTTGTCGTAATTTAGCAGGGGCAACAGGCGACATGCACCGAATTCAATTACCTGATGGACGGCGGCGGCGATTGCTGTTGCGTGAGGCCGCCCGTTTACAAAGTTTCCCTGATAATTTTGACTTCTGTGGTAGCGAAACCAGTTGTTTTAACCAAATTGGTAATGCTGTCCCCCCCATGTTAGCTTATCACATGGCGGGAGCAGTCCATGAATATCTTAAGTCAACGATACGTTTTTCATCCCACGAAATCGCCCATCATACTATTCCTAAACAACTGGCTTTAGCGATATAACTATGCCTGATTATTTAACTCGCTCTAAAAAACCGATAGAGTTACAAAAACTAATTAATGAAGCCATTCATATTTTGGTCAATTTTGGTATTCCTATTGCAGGCATGACCTCTCGGCAACTAGAAAAGATGAGCATGGCGTTCATGGCCGTAGCCAATGTTAAGCAGAGCCAAGATTGGGCTACGGTTGAAGGCTATCAAACAGAGGGAAATACCCGCGCCTTAAAAACGCGTCAAATTATTGAATATATTAACCAACATTTTGAAGAATCTATTTCGGCGGGTTCTTATGATGATATACGGCGGAAAGATTTAAAGTTACCTGTTGTAGCAGGCATTATTATTCGTAGTGCAGGCAACCCCAACGCGGCACGTAATGACCCCACCCGCGCTTATGCGTTAGCCCCAGAATATGCCCAACTCATTCGTAATTTTGGTAATGCGAATTGGGAAATAGAAGTTAAGACATTTATTAACCAAGAAACGACCCTAAGCCAAAAAATTGAACAAAAACGTAATATACAGGCAATTCCCGTTATTTTACCATCAGGTCAAGCCCTTAACTTCACGCCTGGCAAACATAATGAGCTACAAAAATTGGTGATTGAGGAGTTTTTACCTCGTTTTGGCTACGGCGCAGAACTATTATATGTGGGTGATACCGCCAATAAATTTTTGTTTATAAATCAACCTCAATTAGATATATTACAGTTCTTTGCCCTGGCGCATGGTGAGCTACCCGATATTTTAGCCTACGCCGCTACTAAAAATTGGTTATTCTTGATAGAAGCCGTCCATAGTTCAGGGCCAATCAGTTCATTACGCTTGCTTGAATTAAAAAAACTTACCTCAGCTTGTACCGCAGACATCATTTTTGTAACCGCTTTTTTAGACCGCCAAACGTTTCGGCAATTCTTACCTGATATTGCCTGGGAAACTGAGGTTTGGATAGCCGAATCTCCTGACCATCTCATTCACTTTAATGGGGAAAAATTCCTCGGCCCTTATCATACTTAAATAGGACATAGTCACCGATGACTTCTTTGCCCATTGCCCCAACATCTCCTGTACGCCCCCCATTTCGTTGGGCAGCAGTTATTTTATTTGTAATTATTACTACAATAAGTATTGCCTTTTTATGGAATAACCTACCTGAGTTACTCTTTCCTTTTAGTCCCCTCTTCATTACTATTTGGTTATTCATCCTTACGGTGGGCTATTTCATGGCGCATATCCGCCACCTCCAGCAAGCCCATGCCACCTTACTCGCCACGCATAACGACCTCACGCAGCAACACCTCGCCCTGGCCGCCCAACACCGCCAGCTAGAAATCACCCATGAATTAACCCTCTATCTCCACTCCAACGCCAGCCAATCATCGGTGCAACAACAACTGCTCAAGGCCGTCACCAAAGAGTTAGGGTTTGAGCGCGCCCTCATTGGCCTAATTAACCCCACTCAGCCCCATGTAAATCATTGGCAAGCATTACCAGAATTACCGCAACCCCTGCCGCCATTGCCCTTAACCCCGCCTGGCAATATCATTGTGCAAGCCGTTTTAAGCCAGCAAGTTCGTTGGTATCTTCCCTTAACCACGCCCATTATCACTGAGCCGCCCCTGTTAAATGAAACGGTGGCTTTTTTTGACTTAACACCTGATGAGAACAAAATTGATTTTCTTAATGATGATGGCTGGCTCATCTTGCCATTGGTGTGGCAAAAGCAAACGGTGGGCGTGTTATTAGTCATGATAGATACCGTCACGCCGCTTAATCTGGCCGATAAACGATGGGCGGTGTTGACCTCGTTGGTCAGTCAGGCCGCCGTTTCGCTGGGGACAATTGACCGCACGCGCCGCCTTACGATAGAGGAAGAGCGTAATCGCATTGCGCGCGATATTCATGATACGG
>JAIFLK010000153.1 GCA_020049115.1 Chloroflexota bacterium
AAACCAGGGTCGTTGGCTGGGTTATAATGATCGCCAGGCAATATTCCTCTAAGCCTGACGGGACAGTTTTCGCTTTTTCAAAGGGCGCAGGTTGTTTACCATTTAAGACGGGCTGAGGGGCCAGCGTTTTAGTAGGAGCTAGTTTTACGGGGTTATTTTTTAACTCAGCAATTAATAAACGTTCATCTAATCCGATTTTACGGGCGAGTTGCTGCACCCGCGCCGTTTTTTCAACCTCATCTTCAATTTCACGATAGAGGGGCATCAGCTCATGTACAACTTGAGCTTTGCCCTGTGGCGTTTGTAAATTAGTTTGCTTGAGGATAATTTGCTCATAAAAATCGAGCGCGGGCATGGCTTGGTCAATAAGTTTTTGCCAGACAGCCAAGCCTTGTTTTAAGACATCATCAGGGTCTTGCCCCTGGGGTAAGGCCGCCACATAAAGTTCTTGGCTGGTATAAGCCTCATAATCAACGCCGCCGCGTGTGGTTAAGTTTGGGCGGGCTTTTTTGGGCAACCATTGGCGGGCCAAGCTCAAACTACGTAACGTGGCCGCATTGCCTGCCGCGTCAGAGTCTAGGGCCAAGACAATTTGGGTGTGGCGGCCTGCAACGAGTTTTAGCTGTGGTTCGGTGAAAGCCGTTCCCATTTGCGCCACCACATTGCGCGCCCCACGTTGATAGGCTTGAATCACATCCAGGTAGCCTTCAACAATAATCACTTGATTTTTTTGATGAATATGTTGCTTGGCTAAATCTAGGCCAAAAAGGGTGGCACTTTTATCAAATAGGGCAGTTTGGGGGGAGTTTAAGTATTTGGGCTGTTGCGTATCGGCCAAAGCCCGCGCCCCAAAGCCAATGACTTGCCCTTTAGGGTTACGAATGGGTATCATCAGCCGATGGCGAAAACGGTCATAACTTTCCGAGCCGTCATCAGGCTGAATTAATAAACCAACGGCGATTAAATCGGCCTCGCTATAACCGCGCCCCATGAAGTGTTGTTTCAGCGCGTCCCGTTGATGTAAGGCGTACCCCATTTGAAAGGTGGCGATGGTTTCAGTTGTTAAAGTACGTTGGGCGATATATTGGCGCGTCGTGGCCGCGGCGGACGAGTTGAGCAGGAGTTGATGAAAATAAAGGGCGGCGGCCGCATTGAGTTCAAATAATTTGTGTTGGACAGCCTCTTGTTGAGTGGCCTCTGGGGTAGGCGGTTCAACCACTACGCCCGCGCGGTGTGCCAGCAAGGTGAGGGCTTCTTTGAAGTCACAGCCCTCCCTTTTCATAATAAAGCTAAATAAATCACCTCCCTCAGCGCAAGCCCCGAAACATCGCCAGGTTTGAGTATGAGGAAAAACCACGAAAGAAGGAGTTTTCGTATTACTATGAAAGGGGCAAAAACCAGTATAACTCTGACCAGACTTCTTCAGAGTTACACTTTCAGTAATAATATCAACAATATCCAGTCGTGATTTAACTTCATCAATAACACTCACTCAAACTTTCCTTATCCCGCACTCATTTTTCTGGGAGGTAGGGATAATTATACATGTATGGGGTATCTTTGCCAAACAGTTCTCAGGGCGCAATCAGGGTTAGGAAGGGGTGAGGCATTTATCAACGTTAGGAAACCTCGCCCCAACGCACTCCTACTTACGGAGAGGGAGCATAATTTCCCCTGATATCAGGGGGTAGGCGTGTGATTGGCGTAAACTTGATAAATGCTTTGCGCCTACTACTTTGTTCATTTAATTTTTAGTATATCGGAACAGACAAGAATGTCTGTTCTACCGTTGGTAGGTCAGACAAGAATGTCCGACCATATACCAGAAACTAAATGAATAGTCCACTACTTTGCTCATTCTAAATCGCCATGTTATACTTTCTGCTTAGAAAATTTTCGATTCACTTCACACGTTCTTAGACAAACAGGCCGTGTCTTAAGGAAGACCCCTGAATGGTCGATAAGAACGGAGGTATTTACTAACGGAGGATAATTACCTGTGGCTATTACTACATCAGTTGTACCTATGAAAACCTTGCTTGAAGCCGGCGTTCACTTTGGTCATCGCACTCGCCGATGGAATCCCAAGATGAAACGGTATATTTTCACGGAACGCAATGGGATTCATATCATTGATTTACAACAAACCATTACTTACTTAAACCAAGCCTACGCCATGGTGCGAGATACCACTGCGGCGGGCGGCACGGTGCTTTTTGTGGGTACTAAGAAGCAAGCTCAAGAAAGTTTATTACAAGAAGCCATTCGTTGTGGCATGCCATATGTAGACCAACGTTGGTTGGGTGGGACGCTCACTAATTGGCGCACCATTCGCCAACGCATTGATTATTTACTTGATTCTGAAAAACAATTTGCGCGCGGCGAGTTTTCTCGCTTAGTGAAGAAAGAATCTTTATTGCGCCAACGTGAAATTGAACGATTGAATCATCGTTTAGGTGGTTTGAAGGACATGCGCCGTTTACCTAACTTACTTTTTGTGGTAGATGTGCGTCGCGATGATTTGGCCGTACAAGAAGCGAATAAGTTAGGTATTCCTGTTATTGCGATGGTTGATACGAATTGTGACCCTGACCCGGTTGATTTTGTTATTCCTAGTAATGATGATGCGATTCGCGCTGTTAAGTTGATTTTGGCAACCATGGCAACTGCGGTTTTGGAAGGCCATAATTTATTAAATAGCTTCCAAGCGGACGACCAAGAGGTATCGGGCATGGCTGATAATGAATCCCCTGAACGGTATCTTGGGCCAAGCACTTTAGCAAAATTGAAAGCGGCTGATGTCTCTAAAGAAACGGAAGATTTATTGGAAGGGGCTTCTTTAGAGGGTATTCGGATTGTGCGTGAGCATGAAGTTGTGGCGGCGAAATCTGCCCAACCCGTTATTCAAATACCCGTTGATGATGAAGCCGATGGTGGCTTAGATAGTTTGTTAGCTGATGCGGCCGCCCAACTCGCCTAAGATTATTGTAGAGCGTTGTTCATTTAATTTCTATACTAGCCATTATAAGGCTTTAAGCCTTATAATGGCTTAGATCTGAAAGGTTTCCAAAACCTTGTAGCTCTCAGAACTCAATTAAAAAAACTTTAGCTGTGATGAAAGGTAGTTATAATCGTGTCTATTTCAACTGCAGATATTAAATCTCTGCGCGAAGCAACTGGCGCAGGGCCGTTAGATTGTAAAAAAGCTCTCCAAGAAACTAATGGCGACGTTGATGCCGCTATTGAGTTTTTACGCAAAAAAGGGTTAGCCTCCGCTTCTAAGAAGACTAGCCGTGAGGCCAATGATGGCTTAGTGACTGCTTTCATTAGCCCAGATGGTAAGGTAGGGGCAATGGTGGAAGTGAATTGTGAAACTGATTTTGTGGCACGTACCGATGACTTCAAAAATTTTGTGGCCTCTGTGCTTAAATTGGTCGTTAGTAATCCCACTTTTACCTCACCTGAAGCTCTATTAGCTGCGCCCTCAGCGAGTGATGCAGCTAGAACTAATCAAGAATTGATGACTGAACTGATTGCTAAGTTAGGTGAAAACATGATTTTGCGTCGTGTCGCCCGCTTTAACTTAGATGACAGTGGTTTAATAGATAGTTATATCCACATGGGTGGTCGGGTTGGGGTGTTGGTTGAAGCCACCGGTGTGGCTTTGGGTGATAGCAAGGCCCTGGCTGTTTTACATGATGTGGCTTTGCAGATTGCGGCGGCTGCGCCTCAGTTTGTGACCATTGATGAAGTGCCTGCGGCGATGGCTGAGGCAGAAAAAGAGCTTTATCGAGGCCAAATGGCCGAAGAGAAAAAGCCTGCTGATGTTAAGGAACGGATCATTGAGGGTAAACTGAAAAAATGGTATACTCAAGTGGTATTGAATGAGCAAGAGTTTGTGAAAGATAATTCTTTATCCATGACCAAACTTCTTAAATCGCATAGCGACAATTTCCAAATTCGTCGGTTTGCTCGTTTTGAGCTTGGAACTAACTAATTGTGTTGATATAAAAAAGCCGAAACAAGCATTTGTTTCGGCTTTTTCATGCTATTTTATTGTAAGTAATTTTCTACCTGTAAATTTTTAGGTGATGGCTTGTAGGAGTCCGCAATTATTTGCGGACAGCCCGCAAAAGATTGCGGACTCCTTGATTAATCCCCCAATTATTTACAGATGGGTAATTTTTAGACCTGCCAGGTTTTAAAAACCTGGCAGGTTTGGAAAAATATCGTCGAGGTAATTTTCAATGGCAGATACACCCAAATATCGCCGTGTGCTTCTCAAAGTGAGTGGTGAGTCTTTAGCCGCTGAGAATAATTTTGGTATTTCCCCTGATGCCGCCGATTCCTTAGCTTTAAAGGTGAAGGAAATTACAGAAATTGGGGTGCAGGTCGCGATTGTTATTGGCGCGGGTAATTTGTGGCGCGGGGTGGAGGGGTTGGAACATGGCATGGATCGGTCTACGGCTGACCACATGGGCATGTTGGCGACGGTGATGAATGCCTTAGCTTTGGCTGACGCTTTGGGGCGGGCGAGTGTGGATACGCGGGTGCAAACCGCGATTGAAATGCGAGCCATTGCCGAACCTTACATTCGTAAACGTACTATTCGTCACTTGGAAAAGGGGCGGGTGATTATTCTCGGCGCGGGTACGGGCAATCCCTATTTCACCACTGATACCGCGGGGGCTTTGCGAGCCGCTGAAATTAATGCAGATTTGTTGGTCAAAGCGACTAAAGTCGATGGGGTTTATGATAGTGACCCCAAGAAGAATCCTAATGCCAAGCGTTTTGACCATCTTACCTATTTGGAAGCTGTCAACATGGGTTTACGGGTGATGGATATGACCGCCTTAACTTTATGTATGGATAATCACATGCCCATTGTGGTCTTAAATTTATGGAAACAGCATCATTTACGTGACACGATTTTAGGGCAAATGATGGGAACGCTCATTAGCTAGGTTTGCGTCTTGTAGTTATTCTAAATGAGTCGTCAATTTTGTGGAGTCACACAGCTTGCTGTGTGTTCGCAAAGCAAGCGTTGCGACTCCAACAGACGTTTATATATTTGGAGGCAGGTAAAATGGTAGAAGATATTTTAACCGAAGCTGAATTAGCCATGGAGGCATGTATTGAGGCTTTTAAGGCTGATTTAGCCGCCATGCGGACGGGGCGAGCTTCAACGGGTTTAGTGAGTAAATTGTTGGTGGATTATTACGGTAGCCCTACCGTGTTACAAGAAATTGCTTTGTTGAGTGTGCCTGAAGCACAATTGATTGCGATTAAACCGTATGACCCTTCTTCGATTAAGGCCATTGAGAAAGCGATTGTGACCTCTGATTTGGGCCTGAACCCTAATAATGATGGTAAAATTATTCGCTTGCAGGTGCCTGGTTTAACGGAACAACGCCGCCGTGATTTAACCAAATTGGTGAATAAGCGGGCAGAAGAGGCGCGGGTTTCTATTCGTAATACTCGGCGCGATGGGGTGGCCGCGTTACGTCATCTGGAAAAAGATAAAGCCATTACCGAAGATGATTTGCGGGAATCGCAAGAGGATTTGCAAAAATTAACTGATGAGTCCATCAAAAAAATCAACGATATTACGGTGATTAAAGATAAAGAAATCATGGAAGTTTAATGCCATGACTTCTTTTATGGAGTCCAAATTTTTAGATTTGACCACTAAATCTAAAAATTTGGACTCCTATTTTCAATTGTTCTCAAAATATAGAGAAGGCAGCAACCGCTTTTGTACCTAGCCAAAGATATTCTCAATCGTTATACCCTTGAAGTTGAAGCAACTATTCAGCAACTCTTAGCAGAAACGTTACCTTTTTTACGAGGAACTTCTCGCTATCATTTGGGCTTGGTTGACCGTGATTTTCAGCCGTTAGATAATGGGCGCGGTAAGATGTTGCGTCCCACCCTCCATTTGTTGGTTTTTGAAGCCATTTGTGGTAATTATCAAGCTGCGTTGCCTGTGGCGGCCGCGTTAGAACTGATTCATAGTTTTAGCTTAGTCCATGACGATGTGGAAGATAATGGGCTAGAACGGCGCGGCCGCGCGACGGTTTGGACAATTTGGGGTAAAGAACGGACTATTAATATTGGCGATTTTTTATTTGCCCTGGCTTTTAAGGCACTCCACCAATTAGATTTGACTCAATTTTCGCCCCAAACCGTTATTGAGGTTTCACGTTTGGTGAGTGGGGCTTGTGTGGCTCTAACGGAAGGGCAAGAGTTGGACATGAGCTTTGAGACGGGTTTAGATATTTCTGTCGAGATGTATTTAGACATGATTTATCGAAAAACGGGGGCGTTAATTGAAGCCTCGGTGTTAAGCGGAGCTAAACTTGCCACCTCTGACCCCCAGGTGATTGCAGCTTATCACATGTTTGGGCGTAATATTGGTTTAGCTTTTCAGGTGCGAGACGATATTTTGGGCATTTGGGGCGATACGCATCAAACGGGTAAATCGGTCAGCGATGATTTGCGCCATAAAAAGAAAACGTTGCCCATTATTTATGCTTTTAGCCAGCTAACAGGGGAACGTGGCGAAAAATTTCGGGCCATGTATGCCCAACCTAACCCCTTGACTGACTCGGAGATTGAATTTGTGCGAGACAGTTTGACGGTTATTCAGGCTGAGGCTTATACCCAGAAAATCGCAACCCAGTATCATGAGCAAGCCTTTATTGCCTTACACCAAGTTAAATTGGTTAATGAGGCCCAAGCACAGTTAGAGGCTTTAGCTTTATTTTTAGTTAATCGAACTTATTAAATGTAGGGTAAGGCTTACGCAAAACCCTCACCCCGACTCTCTCTTTTATTCCCGAATGGGGACATAGGGCGAGGGAGCAAAATTTCCCTCCCTTTGGGGGAGACTGAGGGTGGGATTTTGCCTATTTTGCGTAAGTCCAATAGAGACTTAATCTAACCATGTTTGATGCTTTCAAAAGTAGTTTTAATTTTTCTAAATCTGAGCCTAAAGTTGATTTAGGTGAATATCCATTGCTTGACCACCCACCCCACCATGTCGGTATCATCATGGATGGTAATGGGCGTTGGGCTACGGCCAATGGTAAAACCCGTTTTCAGGGGCATCAAGCAGGAACGGAAAATTTGCGCCGCGTCATGGAACATTCCACTGATTTTGGGGTCAAAATGTTGACCATTTACGCCTTCTCGACGGAGAATTGGAAACGTCCGCCGCTTGAAGTGCGGGGGCTGATGAAAATTTTAGAGAATGTGGTCGATAATGAGTTGGAAAACTTAAAGCGTAATGGTGTACAACTGCGCCATCTAGGGCAGTTGGATAAACTAGAACCTGTTTTGGCGAAGAAAATTTTATATGCCATTGATTTTACCAAAGAGGGGCAAAAGTTAGTTTTGAATATTGCCTTTAATTATGGTGGACGGTCTGAGATTATCCAAGCGATTAAACGGTTAATGCTTGATAAGATTCCGCCTGAGGCCGTGACGGAGGAGCTACTTAGCCACTACATGTACACCGCCGACTCGCCTGACCCCGATTTAATTATTCGCACGAGTGGCGAATTTAGAACTAGTAATTTTATGATATGGCAGGCGGCGTATGCTGAATATTACATTACGCCTACGTATTGGCCTGATTTTGGTAAGGCAGAATATTATCAAGCCCTGGCTGATTATTGCAAGCGCGACCGTCGTTATGGCGGGCGAAATGGGTGAGAGCTAAGAAGTGAGAGGTGAGAAATGATTGAGTTGATATTGATTTTTATTTCATTATGTGTCTGTTCGGTCACTTTGCTGATATTTATTGGCGGAGTGATTTTTTTATTGGTCAGCTTGAATAACCCTGAAAAAGTGTCGCAGGCGCGGGAGGGGTGGATTGAACGGCGGTCTGAGCATGATAAACAACGGTGGTGATGAAAAACTTTTCATTGATTATTCATTAAATTTTCACCCTTGCTAGATAAGATAGTAGAAGTAAATAAATGCTTCTTGTAAATAATTCGGGGATGCGGAGTCCAAAGCCGTAGGCTTTGTTCCACTGCTCAAAGCCTACGACTTTGGACTCCATTACCATCACCTGTAAATTTACAGGAGGTATAAATGTGTATGGCTTACTTAAATTAAGGAAACTAAATATGAAAAGTAACGTGTTAGTAAAAATTATCGGTGGAATCATTGGGTTGGGGCTGTTAGGCTTTATTGCCATTCAGTTCGTTCCCGTCAATCGGACTAATCCACCCATTGTGAGTGAACCTAAATGGGATTCACCTCAAACCGAAGCACTGGCGCGACGGGCTTGTTATGATTGTCATAGTAATGAAACAAAATGGCCGTGGTATTCCTACATTGCGCCTATTTCATGGAATGTGGCTGACCATGTGACCGAAGGACGCAAAAAATTTAATATGTCAGAATGGGAACAGGGCGATGGCGATGAAGCCGCAGAGGAAGTGGAAGAAGGTGGTATGCCTTTAGGTCAATATCTATTAGCACACCCCGAAGCTCGTTTGACCGATGAAGAAAAGAAACAGTTTATTGCGGGCTTACAGGTCACTTTTGGTGGTGAAGGGACGGCAGGGAGTGAGGAAGGCGAATCCTCTGAAAAAGGCGACGGGGATGCTGATAAAGATTAATTGAATGATTTGTTTTTGAATAGAAATAAAAACCTTAATTATAGATGTCCTAAATCAGTCATGGACGGCGGAGTCGCAACGTTTGCTTTGCGAACACATCGTAATTGATGTGACTCCACCTTGTCCACAACTCATTTAAGGTCGCGATAGTTAAGGTTTTTTGATTCTCTTGGTTGGTCATACCATTGACCTATACTGCGTTTTAAATGAAAACTACACTTTTGGCATAGGAGTCCGCAATTATTTGCGGGCTGTCCGCAAAGGATTGCGGACTCCTAATGCGGGCTGTCCGCAAAGGATTGCGGACTCCTAATGGTCATCATAAAAGTGTAAGTCTCAAACGAAATGCAGTATCAGTATATCAAGATTTGAGTGCAACTACTAAATCACCCTCACCCCCGCCCCTCTCCCAATGGGAGAGGGGAGACAAGAGACTCCCTCGCCCTTTGGGAGAGGGCTGGGGTGAGGGTGACAAATCTTGAAATACTGAGTATAGCTTAATTGTTGTTTGCGTAATATGTATTGTAATTAAAATGTGGTATGATGTTATCTCTTTTATCATGGTAATAGGAAGGTTTAAGCGGAGATTGATTGTGTAAATTTTCACCGATTTAATTTGGATTGTAATATTATTGTGGTACAATGAACTTTACTTCATTAAAATATCCAGGACTTGTTACCTAAACCTCTATGTCCTCGCAAAACATTCGCTCCTTAGTAGTTGTTTTAATCATTGTTGTTGCCATTATTGGGCTGTTTTTGGGTGTTATCACTCAATTAGCCCGACCTAATAAACCCCTTGTTTTTGAACCTATTCTTACATCTAATATTACAGACACCGCCGTAGCCACAGGGACTCACTCTGTGGCGATTGTTTCTCCGACAATACCCGCTGCTGAGATTAGTTGTGATAATTGTTCTGTCCCTGAAATAGAGTCCACTGTAGCCAATACCGCCACTGAGCAAATTGTCGCCACCATTAATGAACAGGCCATCAGCGCGCTAGCGTGGCAACAAACCACGCAACTTGATGCGCTCATGAGCCAATTAGCCCGTCGCCCCGTGCCAACGGCAGAAGAAACCCTCGACCGTTTGGTCAATGAGACCCTTATCTTACAGGCTGTTTCTACTCAAGCGGTGAATGAGGCCGATGTTAATGCCAAATTGACCGCTTTAACCAGTCAATGGCAACTCTCTGACCAAGCTATTGCCCAAGCCTTACAAGCCGTCGGGTTAAGTCAGGCCGATTTAGCCAATCGGGTGCGCCATTTATTACAGGTGGAAAGTGCCTTACAACAACTTTCTACCGACCAGGCTGATGTGAATACCTGGTTAGCTCAAACTCGCGCCTCTGCCAAAATTGGCTTATATAATGCCATGGATAATGCAACGGCGGCTATTCCCACGTCTACCCCTCGCCAGGAACTGCCCGCCCCCCCCCCAGATTTAGCCGTCAGCCCCAATGAAGGCAATGTTGCCCCTGATTTCACGTTGACTAAATTAGATGGTCAGCCCGTTACCTTAAGTAATTTACGTGGCAAGCCCACCCTCATCAATTTTTGGGCCACCTGGTGCCCACCTTGCCGCAGTGAGTTACCTACCTTACAGGCCGCCTATCAAAAATATGGCGACCAAATCGGCTTTATTGCGGTAGATGTCAAAGAAGATGCCCCCACTGTTTCCGCCTTTGTAGAACAGTTAGGGCTAACATTTCCTATCGCCATTGATG
>JAIFLK010000361.1 GCA_020049115.1 Chloroflexota bacterium
GTATCAATCACATCAATGAGATGGCGCGCCTCCTGCAAACTCGCCACCCGCCGCACATCCGCGCCAGGGTGTTTGGCCTCCGCATCAAAATGAGGGGTATAAGGCTTAAGGTCTAAAATCGGCGTACCGTCCAGCGCGTCTAACGCCGTCATGTGGAGAATGTTACCTTCTATTTCCTCCACCCGTGCCACTGTTGCGCCAATCGGGTTGGGGCGATATTGCGTGCGGGTAGCAAAAACGCCCCGCAAAGGATTCTCAGGGTTATGGTGGGGATGAAGTTGTAATTTCACCTGCTCATAGTCAATATGGCTTAAGTAAAATAACACCAAAACATCCATGCCAGGCTCAAAACCGAGTAACCCTGTCACAAATTCGTCATTCATTATAATACGGCTTGGTTGCGCCCGCAGTTCATCGGCAGGCGTATTTTGAATAAAAGGGCTGCTAACATACCCAATAGGGTTAAAAGTAATCGTGTCGCTCATAATCCTTAGTAATATAGCTTGAGTTAAGTCGCATGAATCATGCCACCTAAACCAAGCGTAAAAGCATATCCTGCGCGAGGGCCTACATTAGAGTTTATACCGATTAAAAAATCGTTGACATTTTGTAGGGGCAATGCCTTGTGCTTGCCCACATTGGGGGCAATGCCTTGTGCTTGCCCACAATGGGGGCAGGGACAAGCCCTGCCCCTACGAAAATCATTAAATCGGTATAATGTCTATTAAACTTTGTGGAGTCACAAAGCTTGCTTTGTGTAGAGCAAAGCAAGCTTTGCGACTCCAATTTATCCCCTCGCGCCGTATAGTATAGACTATTTTTAGCCGCTTGTGCAATTTCATCAACAAATGATTGATTGGTCAATCCTCTTAAATTCCTGTAGAATTTTAGCTAGTCAGCTAGTCAGCGTTCAGCTATCAGCTAGTCAACTGTCAGCATTTAGCTGTTGCTGAACGCTGATAGCTGACTAGCTGACTAGCTTTTTTACAAGGAGAGAATTTAATTATGATTTATTTAGCTGATTTACTCGCCGCGACAGGAGGCATTTTACCTCATGGTGCAACGGCAGAAGAGTTTCAAAGTTTTGCCTTTGATTCCCGCCAAGTTGAGGTGGGGCAATTGTTTATGGCAACCAAAACTGACAGGGGTGACGGCCATGACTTTATTGAGGCGGCCATTCAACAAGGCGCAGTCGGTATCTTATGTGAACATTACGACTATACCGCCATTCACATTACGGTGATTATCGTCCCTGATAGCCAACAAGCTATGCGAGATTACGCCAGCTATATTTTGAAAAAATATCAGCCCAAAGTTATTGGCGTGACGGGTTCAAATGGTAAAACCACCACCAAAGAGGCCATTGCCCTGATATTACAAACCCGTTATCGGGTCTTCAAAAATTATCGCAGTTATAACGGGCGATATGGCCTGCCCATTGCGTTGGGGCAGCTACAATCTGACCATCAGATTGCGGTGTTAGAAATGGCAAGCGACAGTTTTGGCGAAATTGCCGAGTTGGTGCGGATTGCTCCGCCTGATGTGGGCGTGATTACGACCATTAACCAAAGTCACCTCGCCCGCTTGGGAACGTTAGATAATGTAGCCTTAGAGAAAGGGCGGCTGATTGATGCGCTTTCATTTAATGGCGCGGCCATTCTTAATGCTGATGATGCGCGGGTGGCAAACATGGTGCCGCGCACGAAAGGGCGGATTTTAACCTTTGGCTTTCGGGAAAGTGCCGATGTTTATGCCTCACAGGTGACGTTAGACCGTGAGGGCATGAGTTTCAAAATTCATTATCAAGGCAAAAGTTATCCAGGGCGCACCAAATTATTAGGCCGTCACCAAATGTATCCCCTGTTAGCGGCGGTGACAACGGCTTTAGTCTTTGATATTTCACCCGCCGAAGCCGTCGCGGCCATTGCCCCCATGCCCCGCATTTTAGGGCGCATGAATTTATTACCAGGTCGTAATGGGACAGTAATTATTGATGACACCTTTAGTTCTAGTCCCGAAGCGGTCACAGCCGCGTTAGAAACTTTAATGGCTCTGCCTGGCGCGACCAAAGTGGCAATTTTAGGCGATATGCCTGAGTTGGGTGATTTTGAAGAGGAGGCGCATCGGGATATTGGGGCTTATATTTCTAAATTGCCATTGCAACGATTAGTAACGAAAGGGGAAGCGGCGCAATGGATAGCCAAAGAAGCCCGCGCAGGGCAATTGGGCAAACGGGCCGTAGCCGTAACTTATACCAATGAAGACGCGGCGACCAGCGTGGAGGATTTGCTGTCACCTGAAACCGTTATTTTAGTTAAGGGCGGGGCAGAGGTGCAGCTTGAGCAGGCGGTACAACGGCTCTTGGCTAACCCTGAAATAGACCGACATAAATTGGTGCGGCAGGAAGAGGGCTGGCAAAAACCTCGTTTCCGTCAACCCGCCCGCCCCACTTGGATAGAAATTGACCTCGAAGCGGTGGCGAATAATGTGCGGCGGTTGGTGGAAATTGTTGCGCCCGCCAAAATTATGGCGGTGTTAAAGGCCGATGCCTACGGACATGGCATGGCAAAAATCGCGCGGACAGTGTTGAATAATGGCGCGAGTTGGGTGGGCGTGGCAACTTTGGGTGAGGCGTTGACCTTGCGCGGCGCGGGGCTAGATGTGCCGATTTTGGTGATGAGCTACATGCCCGCGTGGCAGGCGCATGAGGCCATTGCCCATAACATTCGGGCGACGGTTTTTAGCCTGGAGTTGGCGCGGGCCTTTAGTCGCGCCGCCGCCGACCTGAATGAAACAGCTTACATTCACATTAAAGTGGACTCTGGCATGGGGCGGCTAGGGTTATTGCCGTCTGAAGTATTACCCTTTCTGCAAACCCTCAGCCGCTTGCCTGGCTTGCGAGTGGAGGGCATGTATACCCATTTTGGGACGGCAGATGAGGCCGATTTGAGTTATGCACGAGAGCAGTTGCGCCGTTACCAAGAATTACTTGCTCAATTAGATGAAGCGGGCTTACGTCCGCCCATCATCCATGCCGCAAATACAGCCGCTTTAATCAATTTGCCCGAAGCCCGCTTTGATATGGTGCGCCCTGGCGTGGGCATTTATGGCCTGCGCCCCTCGGCAGACCTCGCTTTGCCTGAAGGGTTTCGGCCTAGCTTAACCTTTAAGAGTACGGTGGGACAGGTTAAAACGCTGCCGCCGAACAGCCCCGTGGGGTATGGAGCAATTTATTGGACAAAAGATTACGAAACGGTGGCGATTATTCCCGTTGGTTACGCTGACGGCTTTCGGCGCGGGCCGCAAACGTGGGGCGAGGTGTTGGTGAAGGGGCAGCGCGCCCCCATCGTGGGGCGGGTGAGCATGGATCAATGTGCCATTAACATTACGCACATTCCCAATGTGCGCCAGGGCGATGAGGTGGTGTTGATTGGACAGCAAGGCCATGAAACAATTACGGTTGAGGAAGTGGCGGCGCGGCTTGGCACAATTAATTACGAAGTCGTGAGCGAATTGCTAGCACGGATTCCGCGCGTGTCGTAATAAAATATTTCTAAATTATAAGAGCCTTTATAGCGTTTTAAACGCTATAAAGGCACTCTAGTGGATTGTTCATTTAGTTTTTAGTCAGACAGGAATGTCTGACCTACCAACGGTGGAACAGACATTCCTGTCTGTTCGGATATACTAATAATTAAATGAACGGTGTACTAGCTAATTTTAGGAGAAGGTGATGAAACTTAAATTTCCTTACGGTTATTGTGATTTTGAACGAATTATCTTGGATAATTACTTTTATTTAGACCGAAGTGACCGCATCCGTGATTTGGAAGAGGTAGGGCATAATCTCCTGTTATTACGACCGCGCCGCTTTGGGAAGAGTTTGCTGCTCTCCATGCTGGAGAATTATTACGATTTGGCGAAGGCTGATAAATTTGAACGGCTCTTTGGTCATCTGGCGATTGGCAAAAACCCCACGCCGTACCATAATCAATATTTCGTCATGAAATGGGATTTCTCCATGGTTGACCCGCATGGCGATATTGAGGCGATTGTGCAATCGTTGTATAGTCATATTAACCAACAAATAAAATCCTTTGTGCATTATTATCAGCCATTTTTAGCAAGTAAGATTGATATTGTGGACTCAGATGCGTTGGCCTCTTTTCAATCGGTATTGGGAGTTATACGAACTACGCCCCACCGTTTATATCTCATGATTGACGAATATGACAACTTTGCCAATGAGGTCATGGTCAGCCGCAAACAGGGGCAACACCGTTATGAACAATTATTGGAAGGCGAAGGGATTTTGAAGACCCTCTTCAAGGTCATCAAAGGGACGCTGGCGGGCATGGGGCTGGAACGGGTCTTTATGACGGGCGTTTCGCCTGTAGTCATGAGTGACCTGACGAGTGGGCATAACATCACCCGTAATATTTACTTTAAGCCCGAATTTAATGATTTATGTGGCTTTCATGAGGCCGAGATTGAGCAAATGTTACAACAAGTGGTCAGTCATTGTAATTTATCGGCGGCGCAAGCGGCGGAATCCATGCAAATGATGAAGATTTATTACAATGGCTACTGTTTTGTGCCACCTGATACAGTCGAGAGTGCGTCTGCCAATAAAATATATAACCCGACAATGGTGCTTTATTTTTTGGACGAACTGCAAAATTATTGCCGTTATCCCGCCAATATGTTGGATAATAATTTGAGTACAGACCGTCAGAAATTGGAATATGCGGCCTTCTTGCCAGGCGGCGGTAATGTCATTGTGAGGGCGGTGGACGAAAAAGAGCCGTTAGCCATTCCCAATTTGACGGCGCGTTTTGGCGTGCGCGAAATGTTAGAGGCGGAAGATGATGATACCTTTGTGGCTTCGTTGCTCTATTATTTGGGCATGTTGACCATCAATGGGCGTAATCAGTGGGGGCAATTGATGTTGCGCGTGCCAAATTTGACGGCCAATGGCTTATATTTTGAACGGTTGCAGAAGATATTGTTACCACAATCGAATAAAAATGAGATTGAGCGCGCCGTGAGGGGATTTTATGCCACAGGGAATTTGCTGCCTGTGTGTGAGTTGGTAGAGCAACGTTTCAAATCGTTAGATAATCGGGATTATCGGCAGGCTGATGAGTTGTTGGTCAAAACGGCGTTTCTGGCAATCTTGTTTAACGATTTGTATTATATGATTGACTCGGAAACGGAATTACAACGAAGTTACGCCGATTTAACCATGATATTACGGCCTGACATACGGCAATATCAGTTGCTTGACCATGTGGTGGAGTTTAAGTATGTTACGCTGAAAGACGCGGGGTTGAGTGGGGTGCAGGTGCGGGAAATGAGTCGGGAGGATTTGGCGGCATTGCCTGCGGTGGAGGCACAGCTGACGCAAGCTAAAGCACAGATGATGCGCTATCAGGAGGGCTTGGCGCAGATTTATGGCAATATCTTACGGTTACATGCCCATGTGGTCGTATCGGTAGGCTTTGAGAAGGCCGTTTGGTTGGAGTTATGATTCCTCCGCCCAGCGGAGTGCAACGCTTCAGATTTGCTTAATAATAGGCAAAACTGAAGCGTTGCACCCCGTAACAATACCTTGCCACGCCAATTTATTACTGTTTCATTAACACAGGCAGGTAGACCGAGAGAGTGCTACCTGCCCCCGTAAAATCCAGTGGGCCGAGAGTGCGGCTGTATTTATCCGTAACGTTAAAATGTGTCAGCAATGTTTGCAAGGACGCGGGTAACTCATTTTTACCTGTACCAAAAGTTAAGGTACTGTCCGCCGTCAAATGAAAATCAGGGGTAGAGCCATCATGTGCCTCATGGTCGCTGACCACGTAGAGTTTGAATTTAGGGTCGCCGTCTAGCCCATTGGCCTCCCAAGGCGAGGTGGCTTTGGCCTCAGCGGTAGTGGGATAGTTGTAAAATTTATTTTGTGGGTCACGAATAAATAGCCCCAACGCCCCCGCAAATTTATCACTGAAATCGCTTTTATTCCAGTAATTATTGTAATATAGGTTATGATTGACCGTGAGGTTGCCAAATTGATTATCCACCACTTTGAGGATGTAGCTGCCATAACGCTCATTGTTGATGATGAGATTATTCACCAACTGCGTATCCACGCTGCCTCGGTCATCAAATTGAGTGGCATCTAAACGGAAGCCATAAAGCGAATTAGCGGCGATATTATTGTAATAAATCATCACCCCATCTTGCCACAGCCCGTTCATTTGATAGCCGCTAAAGGGATTATTATACGCAATATTACGGTAGGCATGAATGCCACTGGCTAAGTCCACATATAAACCAAAGCCACCCATGCCCTGCACCTGCCCCTCAGACCATTTACCCCGCAGCCCTGAAACATAACTCCAGCCAAAATTATTCCGCATCGTATTATTCATCACTAAAACGTCACGAAATACCTGGCTGCGCTGCTCTCGCCCTGACCCCCAAAATTTAATGCTGCCACAATCTGGCCCCATTTGGCAAGCATCTTCCACTAAATTACCCTTCACCAAAATATCCCCTGTTTTAATTTCACTCGCGCTAAAATCGGCTTGTCGGCTAGAATCCGTGGGCTGAATGACCGATTGAGCAAAATAAACCCCGTTGTGGGCAATGTCATGCAAATGATTATCCTCAAAACGCACTTTATCGGGATAATTAAAAACCGCCCCATGCGCCGTATCGCCACTACGAGCATTGTTACGAAACGCCAAATGATGAAATTCGTTATGCTTCATGACGGTATCCATAATGCCCGCATGGGTAAATTCTGTCGGGTTATTGCTATCATTTGCGCCCCAAGTATAGTTAAAGGTGAAGGCAGCCCGATCCATGTAGCCAATTTCGGAGTCAATCAGGGTGAAATTTTTTATCACATTATCGGCTGAACTGTCTACTTGTTGATTAGCCACAATGCCGCGATTGGCATAGCGCATGGTCATATTCTGCAAGGTCAGCGTATCGCCAGGCTCACTGAAACCGTTGGGGCCACGAAAATTCTGTATATTAACCGTAGCCCCATTGTAATATTGAATCTCCAAACCATCTAACGTAATGAAAGAACGGCCTGATAAATCCACCCCGTCGGTCTCTTGCGAAATCTCCAAACTCAGGTTTTTAGGATTAACTGCTGTGGGCGGCCACATGTACAGCCGTTGCGTTTTGCCGTCATACCACCACTCACCCGCGTTATCTAGCAGTTGCGGCAAGCCCTCCACAAAATATTTACTGCCCCAACCGAGGCCATCATCAGGTGTTTGGCCAGGGAAAGTGCAGGTCGTTTCACCATCGCCAGGGGTCACTAATGTAATTTTGCCTGCCGTCACTTCATGGGCATCAATGACACGATAATACATATAATGGCCTGAATTGGTATCAGTCACAAAAATCCCCGCGCCCGTCAAATCACCCAACGTGGTTAAACTCCCCGCCTCCACACCTAATTTTTCAGCATAAATATTACGGTCGGTCAGTTGAGTTTTAGAACGAGAGGCCGCGTCACATTCATTGGGGTTGTTATCGTTCCCTGGGTCACAACTAGACACTTGCGCGCCACCGTCCGCCGTCCACCAATATTCGGTATATTTCCAAGCATCAGCCAAGCGGGAATCAGGTTCGCGGGCGATAGGTAGCCGCCTATTGAGGTCACTTTGCACAATTAAACTCGGCGTAATCGCCAATTGAGTGTAATAAATATTACTTGGATTAACGCCCGCAGGCAATCCAATATTATTTTGGCTGAGTTGCGTCCAGGTCAGGTCATGGGAGTTTTTAGAGCCAAATAATTTCACGGTGCCAGGGCCATTCTCCGCCCGATAGACAATCGGCAAACCCACCTCGCCATCTTTGGCGGGGGCAATCGTTTCCCGATAAATTCCTGGCAAAATATGAATAACCGTTCCCGCAACGGCAGCGTTAGAGGCTTCACTAATTGAAAGAAACGCTGTGTTTTTAGTCAAACCATCATGCACTATGCCACTATTATTCACATCGACCCATAAATCCGACACCTGCGGCAAGGCAAAACTGAGGTCATCAAATAAAATGGCCCCCGCAGGGATAATTTGGGAACTCACGTCCACTTGCCCCACATGCAAAATTGAGCCATAAACCGAAACATGACGCGCTACGACTGAACGGCGCGGCGTGGCTTCCTCATTGAGCCAAACGGCGACCCAATTATCAATTTTGTAACCTAAAGTAACTTTTTGCCAACCATTTGTCAACCCAACGGTATTCACTACCCCGCCCGCATTTTGGTCATATATCAATTGAGCCGTGCCACCACTATCTGTCGTCCACCGTAAAAATATTTGGTAATCTCCATCAATAGGTTTATACAGCCCTAACGCTGCTACCACCCGTTCATCTGTTCCCCCCGCCAAACTCGGCCCTAAAATCTCGGCAATGGTAATGGATTTATCAGGAGCATAGCGAATATCTTGTTCAGGAATCATTATATTATTAGGATTAAACCAAAAGGTCAGATACCCCTCTGGGGCTTTGGCAATGTCTATTTGGCGTAACATGCCGATATTCGCGCTGATATTACTCTGCAACACCATGCCTCGGCTTTGATTAACCACACTCAAATTGGTCACATTACTCGGCCGCAATCGCCAATTTGTACCCCAACTGCCATTTTGAAAATCCTCATTCAAGATAGTTTGCGTAATAGGAATCAAGAGCGGAATCGGTGTGGTGGTGGCAAGGGGCGACGTAGTGGGGGTATTGGTCGGGGTACGCGTAGGCTTAGGCGTAGGGGTCTCGGTAGGCGTAGGGGTAAAGGTGGGCGTATGAGTTGGTGTGGGCGTATTCAGAGGAATCGCCACCGTAATGTCATCATATTGTATCACCCCTGATGGCACAGTTTG
>JAIFLK010000108.1 GCA_020049115.1 Chloroflexota bacterium
TGTCTCGTCAAGCGTCAATTAATGGATTGGTGTTAGTCATCAGGTGACTTCAAGTCACCTGATGACTCAACAAATCACGCTTGACAGGACAATAGTATATTGCATCTAAAAAAAATCTAGGAGTTTATCATGGAAAGAACATTAATTCTCATTAAGCCCGACGGCGTAGAACGCCAATTGATTGGCCCAATTATCACTCGTTTTGAACAACGAGGCTTGAAATTGGTTGGATTAAAACTCATTCAAGTCTCAGAGGAATTGGCACGCGAACATTACGCGATTCATGCGGATAAGCCCTTCTTTAAGCCGTTGATTGAGTACATCATCTCTTCGCCCGTAGTGGCGATGGTGTGGGCGGGGCCGCAAGCGGTGCAAGCAGCCCGTAATACGATTGGTTCAACCAAACCCGTTGAAGCCACTGCTGGCTCTATTCGGGGCGATTTTGGCATGATGGTCGGGCGCAATTTGGTGCATGGTTCAGATAGCCCCGAAAACGCGGTCACTGAAATTGCGCTCTGGTTCAAAGAGTCAGAGTTGGTCAGTTATGACCGCGCCATAGATAAGTGGATTTTGGAATAATCAGGATAGACCTCACAGGTTTTTAAAAACCTGTGAGGTCTGGTGAGTTATCTAAAAAATACCCAGGAGATTGACCCCATGGCCGATACAACCACCCCGCCAATAAATGATAGTGATATTATTGTTAAAGGGAAAGAAATTAATCACATTCAAGCTGACCGCGTGACCGTCCAATCGGGCGGGGTGAAGAAAATTAACGCGACCACTGTTTCCGTTACCCAGGGCGGCGTGCAAACCATTCAGGCAGAGTCGGTGGAGTTACGGCAAGGCGGCGCGCAGGATGTCCATGCTAAAACCGTGACGGTACGACAAGGTGGCGTGGTGCAAAGCCATAGCGACACCTTCAGCCTTAATCAAGGCGGAGTCGTTTTTAGTGAAAGCCAAAATGCCACCTTAACTAACTCGGCGAATGGGGCCATGTTGGCGGGAGGCGATGTTTCCCTTGACCAAAGCACCGCTAAAGTCATCCTTACGCGAGGAGATGTGACTCTTGACCAAAGTGGTGTGGGTTTGTTAGTGGGGCGAAATATCACTATGGGTCCAAATAATGGCGTGACGTTTGTCATTGCGGGGCGGATTGATGGTAATGTTAACACGGTCTTTGGGCCATCGGCGAGTGCCGCGTTTGGGGCAAGTTTTGCGATTGTGTTTGCCTGTTTATTGTGGCTCAAACGCCGCTTTTTTAAAGGAGCTTGGTAATGCCTCCCATTTTAATCAAATTTGTTTTACCGCAAGTGGCCCGCTTTGGGGCGCAACGGTTTGATGAGCATCGCCGCCGACAACGTGAAAATAAATGGCGTGAAGCAGCTGAACGGTGTGAACGTGAACATCCCATGACGGTGATAGAAAAAAGTTCGGGCCGCCGTTCTCTGGCCTGGGCGGTGGTGAGTCTCTGCTTAGGCACGGCAATTGGCTTGGCTTTATCCCAAGTGGATACCATTCAAAGCCACCTGCAACAACTTCGTCAAAAATATATGTAAGATAAACGAGACTTTCGCTTACAGACCTACAAGGTTAAAACTTACGCAAACACCTCACCCCAACCCTCTCCTACGTATCCCCATACGGGGATAAAGGAGAGGGCGCAAAATCTCCCTCCGATGTCGGGGGGATTAAGGTGGGTAGACTTAGCTTTTGCGTAAGTCCTAAAGGTTTCCAAAACCTTGCAGGTCTAAACCCATATCGTTAGGAACAACACCATGTACATTGTAACCACTGCTCAAATGCAAGCTGCTGAGAAAACCGCCAATGACGCGGGGCTTCGTTATGCCCAATTGATGGAAAATGCAGGTCAAGCCATTGCCACCGTCATCCAACAAAAATTTAATGTGGCGGATGAAAGCGTCTTAGTTTTAGTTGGGCCAGGCAATAATGGCGGTGATGGTTTGGTGGTAGCACGTCATTTAAGTTTGGCGGGAGCTTATGTTACGGTATATATATGGAATAGACCTAATTTAGAGTCTGACCTTAATTGGAAATTGCTAGATAACGCGGGGGTAAATAGTATCGTCAGTCGAGAGGCAACGAATGTTACGATGCTGACGAGCTTGCTTATCAATGCCAATATTATCGTTGATGCTTTGTTAGGCACAGGAGTTTCACGCCCCATTGAAGGTGGTTTAGCTAAATTACTTGACCAAACCAAATCCATGATCGCGGCGCGGCGCGTGGTGACAGAAAGCCGCTTAATTGAGCTACAACACTCTCAATTTGAAGCTCATGTTACGCCCATGGTCATTGCGATAGATGTCCCATCGGGCTTAAATAGTGACACTGGCATTGCCGACCCTTACACTTTAAATGCTGATTTAACCGTAACCTTGGCCGCAGTTAAACAAGGTCATATTTTAATGCACGGTCCAGAAGTTACAGGGTCACTCATCGTGGCTGATATTGAGATTAAAACTGAGCATTATCCGTCCGATGTAACGTTAGAAATGGCAACAGCCCTCAAAGTGCGGGGCATGTTACCCCCTCGCCCTTTGACCGCCCATAAAAGTACCTTTGG
The DNA here is from genome assembly GCA_020049115.1 of Chloroflexota bacterium. GTDB lineage: Bacteria > Chloroflexota > Anaerolineae > 4572-78 > J111 > JAIFLK01. Next base: position 2,588 of record JAIFLK010000108.1, read on the forward strand.
GCGGGCCTTATTAGTGGCTGGCTCAGTCAATTATACCGGTGCAGCCATGTTAGCGGCGCGAGCAGCCGCCCGTAGTGGGGTGGGTTGGGTTACGTTGGCTTGCCCCCAGGTCATTTACCCCATTTTAGCCAGCCGCATGTTGGAAGCCACCTATTTACCGTGGCCTAGCGACGCGCCCGATGAAGCCTACCAAATTCTCAGCAAAAATATGAGCCAAGCAACCAGCATTTTAATTGGGCCAGGCTTGGGTCTTAATGAAAACACCATTAAGTTGATATTAGCCTTTCTCGACCAACATACCACGCCACTCCCCCCCTTAGTTATAGATGCCGATGGCTTAAACATTTTAGCCAAGCAACCCACCTGGTGGGAATTATTGCCTCCTTACTCTATCCTTACGCCTCATGTCGGCGAGATGGCACGGCTGATGAATAGTTCTATCAAAATAGTCCAATCGAATCGGCTGACCGTGGCGAAGGAAATGGCCGCGCAATGGGGACAAGTGGTGCTGCTTAAAGGGGCCTATACCATTGTGGCGGCACCTGACGGACAAAGTATGGTTCTCCCCTTCGCCACCCCCGCCCTCGCCAAAGCAGGTTCGGGTGATGTATTATCAGGAGTCATTGTGGCTCTACGCGCCCAAGGTGTTGCTCCCTTTGAGGCTGCCGTGGCTGGGGCTTATTTACATGGCTTGGCTGGCACGCTCGCCGGCCATAGTTTGGGGGTGATGTCCGTTATCGCCCCAGATTTAATTAACTTTCTCCCCGCCGCCATTCGTGAGGTTATGGGAGATAACTTAAAGACCGCCATTTCTGCCCCCTAACTTAGAGCCTACCTTTTGGCTGGTCGTTCATGAGGCATTTCTTAGAATGACAATTCTAACGTCCCCGTTATATAATGATTACCCTCCGTTTAAAACCTGCCCAAATATAATAGTTATTTACTCTTATTTCTCATTAATAAAAAAAACCATCCCTTGATTTGAGGTTGAGGCAATGATAGAATCTCGAATATAGAATTTCTAAATGACAAGTAAAGTTACAAAACATACGTAGGTGAGCATAAATTCTGCGGCAGCCCTTATAAGGGCTAAAAATAGTCCGCAAAACTTTTGCTTGGGTGACTTAGGCCGTTGCAAGAAAATAACCGTCCCATAAAAAATAGAGTTATCAACAGACACCCTCACCCCAGCCCTCTCCCAAAGGGCGAGGGAGTAAGTGAGGGTGATTTTGGGATGTTTTAAATCTTGGAACGGCCTTACTTCGTGACTCCAAGAAAACCACCGTTCATTTAGGATAACTCAAACTCATCCAAAAAAATATTTTTTAGCGCATGACTACGGGGTAAAAATGGCACAGTTATCAGAGCAGATACTGGAAGCTATTCAAGCGGAGTTGCAGCAATTATCCACCGAGCATAGTCAACTCTTAGTGAAACATGAGCAGTTAAAGCATGAATTTACTGAATTTACCTACATTATTTCTCATGACTTAAAAGCCCATCTCCGCGCCATTATGTCGCTGAGTGATTGGTTAAACCATGATTATCATGACAAACTTGATGCAGCCGCTCAAGAAATGTTACAATTAATGACTCAACGCGTCCAACGTTTAAACAACATGCTAGAAGGTGTGTTGAAATTTTCCCGTATTGGTCGCTTTACCGAAACGTGTCTCCCAGTTAATATCAATGAATTGATTGACCATCTCCTCAAAGAATTAGCCCCCCCGCCCCACTATCAAATCATCATCCCAAAACCCTTACCCACATTAATCGGTGACCCCCTGCGATTGGAACAACTTTTTGCCTATTTACTTGATAATGCCATAAAATACAATCAGCACGCTGAAGCTAAAATTCAGCTAACGGCGCAAGATTTAGAAACGTATTGGCAATTTCAATTGCAAGATAATGGGCCAGGGATACCTACCAAAGAATTTGAGCGGGTTTTTCAAATTTTTCAGACCTTACAACCCATGGAAGAGGCTGGCACTGGCATGGGTTTGACCTTAGCTAAAAAAATTGTGGAATATCATGGCGGACATATTTGGTTAGATGTAACGGCCAGGTCAGGAACAACCGTTTGTTTTACTTGGCCGAAAACAGACTCACATGAACAATAACTTAACAGATTCGTTAGCTGAATTAGCTCATTTAAGCAACCATATTACAACCTTAAAATCTAAACTAGGCAATCCCGAGCAAGAATTTCTATTTTTTGAAGGGATTTTAAACTCGTTATTAACACATATTACCGTTTTGAGTGAGCAAGGTACCATTATTACTATCAATCAGGCTTGGCGTAATTTTGCGATAGAAAATGGGTATAATGACCCTAACTATGGCATTAATGCCAACTATCTTGAGGTCTGTAAACAGGCAAAGGGGCCAAGTTCGGAAGAAGCGTATGAGGTATTCTTAGGCATCCAAGCCGTTATTCAGCAGGAAAAAAGTAGTTTTTACCTGGAATATCCCTGCCATAGCCCTAGCGAAAAGCGGTGGTTTGGCGTGCGCGCCAGTCGTTTTAGTGGCTTAAATAATAACTATGTGGTAATTTCACATGAGAACATTACTCAACGTAAACTTGCAGAATTAGAGTTACAAAAAAGTGCCGCCGAGTTACGGGCGGTGATTGATGTGGCATTAGATGGTGTCATTATTATTGACGAATATGGCCTGATTGAATCTATCAACAATGCGACGGAACAGATTTTTGGTTATACCGCCGCCGAGTTAATGCAACAAAATATCAAAATTCTTATGCCGATACCTTATCGTGACAAGCACGATAATTACCTGGCCCGTTATAGGCAAACAGGTCACAGTCAAGTCATTAACCGTAGACGGGAAGTGGTAGGACAACGCAAAGATGGCACACTCTTTCCCATGGAACTTTTTATGTCTGAAGTGGTGTTAGCTAAACGTCGCGTCTTTACTGGCATGGTACGTGATATAACGGAACGAAAACAAAATGAAGCACAACTGAATCAGTATCGTAATCATTTAGAAGAGTTGGTGCAAGAACGTACCTCGGAGTTAGTAGCAATTAACCAAGAGTTACGCGATTTTGCTTATGTTATTTCGCATGACTTAAAAGCTCCCTTACGAGCCATTAGCTCATTATCCAATTGGTTGGCAACCGATTATCGGGATAAAATAGATGAGTCAGGGCAAAAATTATTACAATTACTTCATGGGCGCACCAAACGCATGGAAAAACTCATTGAAGGAATATTACAATATTCCCGTTTAGGACAGGTACGCGAGGAGCAAGTTTCGGTTAATTTACACCAACTGGTGATTAATGTCATTGAGTTATTAGACCCGCCACCACATATTGAAATAACACTTGAAACAACTTTACCCATTATAATGGGTGAAAAAACCCGTTTAGCCCAACTTTTTCAAAACTTAATTAGTAATGCCATTAAATTTATGGATAAATCTGAAGGTAAAATTCGGATTAATTGTGTGGCTCAAGCAAATTATTGGCAGTTTACTATTATTGATAATGGGGCAGGCATTGAGGCTAAATATTTCGACAAAATATTTCAAATATTTCAAACCTTAACGCCTCGCGACGAATTTGAAAGCAGTGGCATTGGCCTAACGCTCGTTAAAAAGATCGTGGAAATGTATGGTGGTCAAATTTGGGTGGAGTCAAAATTAGGCCAGGGGTCTACTTTTTGCTTTACCCTCCCCCAATAAAGGTATATTTATGGAGCATTCCATGAAAGAAGAGAAATCTATCTTACTCATTGAAGACGATGCGATTGATATAATGGCGGTCAAACGGGCCGTTAAAGAGTTAAATATTTCTAACCCATTAAAAACAGTCGGTAATGGTGAGGAGGCTTTAATATATTTGCGAGATGTGCAGCATGATATGCCCGGTATTATTTTACTTGATTTGAACATGCCACGGATGAATGGCATTGAGTTTCTACAAATCGCCAAAAATGATAATTCACTGAAACGAATTCCCGTCATTGTGTTAACCACCTCTCAAGAACAACAAGACAAAGTGCAAAGTTTTAATTTTAGTGTGGCGGGTTATATGACCAAGCCGATAGATTACCTGAAATTTGTGGAAATAATTCATACCATTCACCTTTATTGGACTATCAGTGAGTTACCGGAGTAAAACAAATGGAGTCAATTAAAGTTTTATACGTTGAAGATGATACGTTAGACCAACGCAATTTTGAACGATTAGTTAGCCATGAGAAGTTAAACTACACCTATACCCTCGCTAATTCAATCGCTCAAGCCAAAGATTTGTTAGTCCAGCAAACCTTTGATGTGGCCTTAGTTGATTATTTATTAACGGATGGCACGGGCTTAGAGTTATTTGAGGTCATGGGTCAAACGCCCATTGTGATGGTTACGGGGTCAGGCGATGAAGAAATTGCGGTGCGGGCGATGAAGGCAGGGGCGAGTGATTATTTGATTAAAGACCCAGAGCGCAATTATTTAAAAATATTACCACTCACCGTTACCAAAGTAATGAAACAAAAACAAACTGAGGATACTTTACGCTTTATTCAAACGGCCCAAAGCCAATATTTAGGCTATGCTTTAGTGGATAATCAGTTGAAAATAGAGTTGAATAACCCCACTTTAGCTCAATGGATTGAAGGTATACCCGCCAATATGGTGGGGCAATATATTAACCAAATTTTTCCTGATTTAGTGGGGCAGGAGAGTCAATTATGTGATTTGCTAGAACAATCGTCAGGCATGTTAAAAATTAGTAAAATAACGTTAAATTCAGCTAATGAGTCGCCTCGTTATTATGATTTGCAAATTGAACCCTATCTTCATAAGAAAAACTATCTGCTTATCATTGTCATAAATGTGACTGAAATGGTGCAGTTAGAACAATCATTATTACAAGAAAGAAATGAATTAAGATTACAAATTGCAGCCCGTGAAAAAGCGGAACTCGCCTTATATAAAGCCAATACTGAATTAGAGCAACGAGTGAACGCCCGCACCCAGGAACTCTCGGAAGCCAATACCCGCCTAAAACAGCAAATTAACGAACGGGAACAAGCCCAAAAATCCCTCAGCGAAAGCGAATTGCGTTTTCGAGCCATCTTTGAAAACGCCCCCGTTGGCATGAGTTTGATTGATACCAACTATGGTTTTATAAAAGTTAATCGCAAAATTTGCCAAATAACAGGGTATACAGAAGCCGAACTTTTACAGAAAACCTTTATAAATATTACCCATGCGGAAGATGTAGACCTAGATGTGGCTTTGGCACAACAAGTATTTCGAGGCGCACGACCTTATTATCACCTGGAAAAACGCTTTATTACAAAACAACAGGAGGCTATTTGGGTTAATTTGATTGTGACCGCTTTACCCAACCAATTTGGACAATCCAAATATATTTTAGAAATGGTCGAGGACATCAGCCAACGTAAAGAAAGCCAAAGCCGCTTACAATATCAAGCCAATCTATTAAATGATGTTTCTGATGCGATTATTTCAACTGATAATGATAGGATTATTCGTAGCTGGAATCGCGCGGCGGAACAGATGTATGGTTACAGCCCAAACATGGTGATTGGTAAATCTATTGCTCAGGTCATTAAAATTACTAAATATAAGAATACAACGTTAGAGGAAGCGCAAAATAGGCTCACTTTTTATGGCAATTGGCGCGGTGAAATCACTGTGGAACACGCGGCTGGTCATACTATCACCGTTTTAGCGGCAATTTCAACGGTGCGAGACGCGGAGGGTAAACCCCAAGGCTATGTAGCTTTGCATACAGATATTACGGAACGGATAAAAGTAGAGGAAGCCTTAAAAGAAAGTGAGGCCAAATTCCGTAGTTTAGCTTACAATTCACCGAATATTATTTACATTTTTGATTTATCACTCAATCACACCACCTATCTCAATCGTGATTTACTCGGTTATACTTTAGAAGATTTTCAGGGGCTGGAGCAAGATATGATGTCTAAAATCCATCCTGATGATTTTGATTTAGCCTACACTCACCTGCAAGAAGTGTTAGGCGGAAAGGAAAATAGTTCCCCTAAAGAATATCGCTTCCTCAGCAAATCGGGGGATTGGGGCTGGGTGCAAAGCCGCATGACTATTCTGGCGCGTGATGTTGATAACCACCCCACTCATTTGTTAGGCACATTAACCATTATTACTTCTCGCAAGAAAATTGAATTGGCTCTGCAAGAATCAGAAGCCCGTTATCGTCTTATCTCTGAATTGACCTCTGATTATGCGTATGCGCTCCAAATAAACTCTGAGGGGCAAGTCATGCATCAATGGACAACTCAGGCTTTAGAACGCATTACAGGCTATACGGCTGAGGAATTTTTCGACTATAATGGCTGGTTTAAGTTTGTTCACGCCGAAGATGTCCCGACTATACAAGCCCGCACAGTTCGCTTAATGTCGGGGCAATTTGAGTCGGACATGGTTGAGTTTCGGATTTATACGAAAACAGGCGAAATGCGTTGGCTACGTGACCATGCCCACCCCATTTGGGATGACCATGAGCAACGAGTCGGCCAAATTTATGGGGCATCGCAAGACATTACTCCTCGTAAACAAGCACAATTATCATTACGAGAAAGTGAAGAACGATTACGAACCATGGTTGAAAATATGCCTGTTCTCATGCAAGCAATTGATGACCAATTGAATATTGTAATGTGGAATGGTGAGGCTGAACGGACAACGGGCTATAGTGCGGCTGAAATTATTGGTAATCCCCAAGCACATGCTTTGCTCTACCCGATGGCTGAATATCGGGCAGAGGTTTTACATGAGCTAAAACAACGGGCGGGGAATTACCGCGAGTTGGAATTTACGTTAACGAATAAGCTGGATGACCAACGAACCATTGCTTGGTCAGATGTGTCAGCGCAATTCCAAATTCCAGGGTGGGCTTATTGGATGGTGGGGGTGGATATTACGGAACGTAAATGGGCAGAGGCAGCGTTGGCGGAAGAACGGGCTTCATTAGAGCAGAAAATTCATGAACGCACCCTGGAATTACAGCAGCGTAATAGTGAGTTGGCCGAGGCGGTACAGGTTAAAAATGAATTTTTAGCCAATATGACCCATGAGCTACGTACGCCCTTGAACACGATTTTAACTACCAGTGAGTTATTACAAAAACAGTTTATTGGCTCGCTTAATGAAAGGCAACATAATTATATCCACCAAGTAGCTCAAAGCGGGCATTATTTATTAAATTTAGTCAATGATGTGCTAGATTTATCTAAGCTAGAGGCGGGTAAACTAAGCCTAGAGATTGTTGCCGTACCATTTTTAGCAACATGCGAAAGTAGCTTAGAGTTCATCCAGCCTATAGCCGCGAAGAAAAATCTTGCGCTAACTTACGAACTGGATAAAAGGGTACAATTTATCCAAGCAGACTCCCATCGGTTAAAACAAATCATTATCAATTTACTCACGAATGCGGTTAAATTTACGCCATCTGGTGGTAAAATAGGATTAATTGTGGAGGGTGATACCCTGAACCAAACGGTTAATATGACTGTTTGGGATACCGGGATTGGCATTGCGCCCGCCGATAGGGATAAATTATTTCAGTTATTTGTGCAATTGGACAGCGGCCTAGAACGACAACAAGAGGGTATTGGTTTAGGGTTAGCCCTCACTTATCGTTTAGTGAAATTACATGGCGGCCAACTAACAGTTACAAGTGAAGTAAATCAAGGTAGCCGTTTTACTATGACCTTACCGTGGCAAGAGAATCCAATATTATTTCCACCACCGCTTAACTTGGCTACCAAACCACTCATTTTACTGGCCGAAGATAACGAGGGTAACATCTCTGTTCTCAGCGATTTTCTCACCATTTCTGGTTATGACATTGTTATTGCCCGTGATGGGCTAGAAGCCATTGACCAGGCGCAAACTCATCAGCCCGATTTAATTTTAATGGATATTCAAATGCCTAACTTAAATGGCATTGAAGCCATTACGCAGTTGCGAACCATGCCCTTATTCAATCAAATCCCCATTGTGGCTTTAACGGCTCTCACTACACCCGAACTGGACGAGTGTATTCATGCGGGGGCCAATAGTTGTTTGAGTAAACCTGTGGGGTTACATGAACTTTTGGCCGTCGTTAAGAAAGCATTGGCTAAGTAAGCCACCCTCACCCCTGCCCCTCTCCCACAAGGCGAGGGAGTATCTTGTCTCCCCTCTACCTGTGGGAGAGGGGCAGGGGTGAGGGTTAGCCGCGCGGCCAATACATGATGACTGCCACGCCTATCAGCGTAATCAACGCCCCGATAAGGTCAAATTTATCGGGCGCAACTTTATCCACCTGCCAACCCCATAATATAGATAGCGCAATGAAAACGCCACCGTATGCGGCATAGACGCGGCCAAAGTTAGCGGGTTGTAAGGTTGGCACTAGGCCATACATGACCAAAATCGCTGCACCTAACAAAGCGTAACCTATTGGTTTGCCCTCCCGCACCCACAACCAAACCAAATAGCCGCCGCCAATTTCAAACAGTCCCGCTAAAACAAAATAAAAAAGTGATTTTATAGTTTCCATGCTATCCTCACCGTAACAAAAAACGGGTCTCAACTTAAAGTTGAGACCCGTTGGTTAATTGTTGGAAGTTCCAAGATTTAAATCACACCTACAAGGTTTTGGAAACCTTGCAGGTGAGGCGGCTGACCTGCAAGGTTTCCAAAACCTTGTAGGTCTCTTTATTTAACCCTGACCATTTTCGGCGGTTTTACGTGAGCTAATCATTTGAGAGACATTTTCTTTACCTTTTTGTAAGGCTTCATTCGCGGCTTCCTTACTCTTTTGCAAGGCTTCATTCGCGGCTTCCTTGCCATGCTCTAGGGCTTCAAGACCGCGCTCACGCGCCACTAAAACCCCTTCTTCGGCCACATCTTTGTAATGTAACCCTTTATCTTTCAACTGCGCCCTAATTTCTTCACCTGATTGGGGAGCCATGAACAACGCCACTCCCGCCCCAACCACACTACCAAAAACAAACCCTTTGATAAACGCACCACTGTTTGCCATATATCCTCCGTATATTAGTAGTCATCAGATGATTTGCAATCATCTGATGACTAGACTACATGTAGTTATTTTTTCTGAAACAAAGTTCGGAAAACTGATTTGGTGGCTGAAAAAGCACTTGCGGTTGTAATGACAGGCTGAACGGCCTTGTCATTAATAAACGTTGCGGTGCCACGTACATCCACCATGGTATTTTGTAGATTTGCCAAAATAGGTTTTATCTCGCGGTCAAGTAATTTAACTAAATCATTCACCTTGAGCGCGAGATAAACCGTCACTGCTGTTAAAACCATTAACAAAACAATGATAACGACTACCGCGAGGCCAAAAAAAACAATGACAATATCTCGCAAAACACTGGCAATTTCAGGATGTAAAAATAGATAGACCCCAGAGCCAATTAATGCGGCAAAAATCACCACCGCCACGACCACCGCAATAATTATTGTGGTGCGGTCAACAGGCTTGGCTGAAAGTTCAGGGTATTCTTTCTTCTTAGGCGCAAGCTCATCAGCCGACCTTTTGTCTAAACTGGTGGATTGCCCTGGGGTTTTATTTAATGTATTGTTATATTCAGGCATATCAAGTCTCACTTTTAAGTGAATAGGATAATATAAGCCTTATGTTAGCACACTCTATAGATTTTGTCATATTGGGGCTTGCTCATTGAGTTTTTGGGGCTTACCTCACCCCAACCCCTCTCCTACTTAAGAGAGGGGCAAAATCTCCCCTCAATGTCGGGGGGATTAAGGGGGGTAGCTCTTAAGTAAGCGGATATTTCACCCGCAACCAACGGGCAATAATGAGCCATAAACCACTCATCACGCTCGCCTCCGCAATATGCAGTAAGCCAATGGGGAACAAATTTGAGCCTAATAGCCGCGCCAATAATTGCCCCGCCAGAAAACCACTGAAACTTACCATAAGATAAATAGGCAAATCTAGCCAGGTTCGCCCTTGCCACAAATAAAATAGCAAGCCATAAATGATACCCATAAAATAGCAAGCCATAAATGATACCCACTAACAACGCAAGTAAAATGTAAGGAGGCATGAGAAGTCTTTCAGCCTGTCAGCAATCAGCATATCAAGATTTTGGGGGGTAGTCATCAGGTGACTGCTAGTCACCTGATGACTAAAGGCCACAAATCTTGATATACTGAGTGTATCTTTTAAAATTCATCGTCATCTATCGGTTGAATCATTTGTTGTACCACCTCTTGCCAGGTGGCTAAAATGGTTGGGCTAGTTGATGATAAATAATTCTTAACACTGCCATCAAATTCCTTTAATTCGGGAAAGGTTAGTAATAACATAGCAATATCACGCCAATCTGTACCTGCTTTGGGTTGACCACGCCGTTGATGATAAGCTATCACTTTATAGGCAATTAACTCGGCAGGCGAGAGAACTAAAATTTGCGCCAAGCGTTGCGCCGAAGGCAAAATATCCATTTGACGAATGTCAACCAAATGACGATTACCTAACTTTTGAACTTGATATAAGCGATAACCCTGTGCTTGCGCGACTTCACGAACCCGTAAGGCAATATGAAATTGCTGATGTAAGGCTTGGTGAAGTTCCTCCGCCAAAAGTGCCGCCCGATTAGAAATTATATCAATATCTTGGGTCATGCGCGGTTCTTTAACATACGCATTAACCGCTTGCGCGCCAAATAAAACCACATCGTCACGGTTTTGCAACAATTTAAGGATAGCTCGATGTAATGTACTTAAGGGCAATGGTTCTTCCATCATGAACTCCCAAAAAGTTAAACTATCTGCGCTTAAAGATGACGAAGTATTAACGTTCAATTGTCCCCCCGCC
>JAIFLK010000104.1:0-4400 GCA_020049115.1 Chloroflexota bacterium
TCTATGCGTTATATGGCTTAACGACGGCGGAAATTGACTTGGTGGAGGCAGCACTACCATGATTGTCCTAGAAACCACGCGCCTGACCGTCCGCCGCTTGACCGTTGAGGACGCGGCTTTTATGTTGGAGATGTTCTTTTCTTCGCGGATTCTAACATGGCAACGTAACAATAAATTGACTGCCCTGCCCTTTGCCCGCACTTTTGGCCTCAATTTGACCGCCATGCGCCTCAATAATCGCCTTAACAATTGCCAAGCCTAACCCTGTGCCGCCCGTCTCCCGACTGCGCGATTTGTCAGTGCGGTAGAAGCGGTCAAATACAGCCAATAATTGCTCGGATTCTAAACCATCGCCGTTATCTTGAATGATTAACTTCATTTCATGTTCTTGTAATGTCCCTAAAACCGTAATTTTACCGTCAGGTGGCGTGTGGCGTAAGGCGTTGGTCAGCAAATTAAATAGCACTTGTCGCATGCGAATGGTATCTACCGTCACTAATAGCACTTGTCGCATGCGAATGGTATCTACCGTCACTTTAGGTAATGGCGGGAGTTGGTCAATTAAACAAACCTCACTTTCTACGGCTAACGGTTCTAGGGCTTGTAGCGTTTCCGTCACGAGGGCGTTGAGGTCGGTGGGCTGTTTCTCTAGCGGCAAACGGTGCGATTCGGCTAAAGTCAACTCGCGCAAATCATTGACCAAGCGAATCAGGTGGCGAGTTTGGCCGTAAAGATTAGCAATCTCGGCTTCATCTAGGGCGTAGATATGGTCTAAGGCTGCCCGCAAATTGCCCTCTAATACTGTTAAAGGGGTGCGTAATTCATGTGACACATCGGCCATGAGATTATGACGCAACGTTTCGGCCCGCTGTAAATCGGCGGCCATTTTATTGAAGGTTTCCGCTAATTCCATCATTTCTTGACTACCCCGCACCGTTACCCGCACTGTTAATTCCCCTTGTGATAATTCGCCCCGTAATAATCCCGCCCGTTAGCCCCACCACCAATGAAAATAAGCCAAATTTGGCTAATCGCCAGGCAATTTCGGCCTCGTCTGCTTGATGTTCATTCCTTGTTCTCTGAATTGGTTCATGGTCAGGAGTTAGCACAATAGACAAAAATTGCAGGAAGAAGACGAAAAATAACACCCCGCTTATCATCAAACTAAGGCGCACCCATAATCGGTTCATCTCTATTCTCCTATTAAGCGATACCCCACGCCGTAAACGGTTTGAATGTAGGTGGGATTGTCGGGGTCTGGCTCAATCTTACGGCGCAGATTACGAATGTGGGTGTCGAGGGCGCGCCCCATGCCCTCATATGCGTAGCCAACGGCCTTTTCTAACAATTCGTCACGGGTAAGGGTGTAGCCTGGATTGGTCATGAGAGCTTCCAATAAATTAAACTCAGTGCGGGTGAGTTCAACTTCTTTTGCCTGAATAGTTAAGCTATGTTGCGCTAAATCCAGCCGTAATGCACCTGTGACCAAAATGCGCGGCATGGCTTGGAGTTGGTCAAGTTTAGTGCGGCGTAATAAGGCTTTGACCCGTGCCACAACTTCGCGGGCATTGAAAGGCTTGGTAATATAATCATCTGCGCCCAACTCTAAGCCGACAATTTTATCGGTATCTTCCACGCGGGCGGTCAGCATAATAATCGGCGTTGCCATGAGGGTGTTATCGGCGCGCACCAATCGCGTCACCTCCCAGCCATCACGGTGGGGCATCATCAAATCTAACACCACCAAATCGGGGCGGTCACGGCGGAGTGTGTGCAAGGCCATTTCGCCATCGTAAGCCAATAAAACCTCAAAGCCCGACTCTTCGAGATAACCTCGTAATACTTTTAAGATGGATTTATCATCATCAACCACTAAAATTCGTTGCGGCATAGGAGTCTGCTGATAACTGGGAGTCCAAATCTTTAGATTTGTTAGATTAGTCGGGCAAATCTAAAGATTTGGACTCCAGAAAAATTTAATTTTAGTGTACCATGCGATTCTCAAGAAAATGTGAGGAGTTAAAATCTGGAGAATCATGGCAGATTTTCTTGAGAGTTTCTTGAGATTTAGCGGTTATAGTGGAAGGTGTCTATCTTATACTGCATTTCAAATCAAAATGACACTTTGTGGGACAGGAGTCCGCAATTATTTGCGGACTGTCCGCAAAGGATTGCGGACTCCTATTTGGCGTAGGAGTCCGCAATTATTTGCGGGCTGTCCGCAAAGGATTGCGGACTCCTCATGGTCATAACCAATGTGTAGGTTTCAAATGAAACGCAGTACATAACCAATGTGTAGGTTTCAAATGAAACGCAGTATAGATACAATTTAATAATTTAATTAAAAGGAAGATGGTGTTTAAATGATGCAAGTAAAAAAACTGTTTATTGTCATTGGGCTACTCATAAGCCTATTGGTTGCCTTACAAGAAATGACAACTCCCATTACCCATGCTCAACCGCCTGGCGGTCAAAGCACGCCTGATACCAGTGGTATTACGCAAAAGTGGCTTGATGTACCCTATAATACGGCTTCCAGCGCCCAAAAACTGGATATTTATTTGCCAAATGAAGGTACGGGGCCTTTTCCCGTCATTGTTTCTATTCATGGCGGGGCTTTTAAGAGTGGCGATAAAAACAGCGGCGAACTAACGCCCATGCTGAGTGGTATCGCTAGAGGATACGCCGTAGTTTCCATCAACTATCGCTTGACGGGCGAGGCGATTTGGCCTGCCCAAATTAATGATGTTAAAGCGGCCATTCGCTTTATCAAAGCCCATGCCAGCACCTACAAATTAAACCCCAATAAAATAGCCACGTGGGGCGGTTCGGCAGGCGGTCATTTGGCGGCTATGGCGGGGACATCGGGTGGCGTTACGGCTTTAGCGGGCAGTAATCCGACCAATGCTGACCAATCAGACACGGTGCAGGCCGTCGTAGATTGGTTTGGGCCAATCAATTTTATTACGATGGATGAACAGTGGATAACGCTTGGCGTTACCAATGGGCAACAACACAATCCCGCGACCTCACCCGAATCTATTTTGATGGGTGCGGCCATCACCACTGTGCCTGATAAGGTTAAGGAAGCCAATCCTGAAACCTATATTACGGCCGATGATCCCCCCTTCTTTATTCAGCATGGGACGGCGGATGTCTTGATACCTTATTTGCAATCGCAAGATTTTTATAATAAACTGAATGTGGTCATCGGGACAGACAAAGTTTCGCTAGAATTTTTACAAGGGGCGGGGCATGGGACTTCCGAGTTCTCTGCTACGGCAAACGTCAGCAAAACGTTAGATTTTCTGGACAAATATTTGAAGGCCGATTCAGCCACAGCTACGCCGACTCCTACGGTGGTTAGCACGGCTACGCCGACGAGTACAGTGACTTTTTCGGTAAAAATCTATTTGCCCATAATAATTAAATAACGTTACCTGTAAATAATTGGGTGATACGGAGTCCAAATCTTTAGATTTGACTCTGACAAATCTAAAGGTTTGGACTCCAGATGGCAAAAATTGAGTGATACTATACTACACGAGGGCATAAATTAAACTTTTCTGGAGTGCAAACCTTTAGGTTTGCCGCACCACAGACGAGCAAACCTAAAGGTTTGCACTCCAAAATATCCTTTTTGTAGGGGAGTTATTCAAATAATCTCTAGTGAAGGAGAAAAAAGTATGAAGTTTATCAAATTAATGACTGTCATCATGGCGGGAGTAATATTGCTGGCTATAAGTGGTTGTGGACAGGACCCGTCGGCTTTGACACCCGCGCCGATTGATTGGATTGACCCAAATACAACGCCACCTGCAAATACCTTGTATAAATTGTATGATACGTCGGCTCGTGGGGTCAATACACAAGGCAGTTATTTAATTTACCTGCCACCAAGTTACAATACTGATACAACCAAAAAATACCCAGTAATTTATTGGTTGCATGGCGGTTTTGGTTATCAAAGAGATGTGGCGGAACTGGTCATTCCGCCGTTTGTGGCTGCGATGCAAGCGGGGAAAATGGCAGAAACGATTATAGTCATGCCGCAAGCGTTGCCGAGTGGTTGGTATGCCAACTCAAAAGATGGGGCGCGTCCTATTGAAAATGTAATAATACAAAATCTCGTACCGCATATTGATGCCACTTATCGTACTATTGCCAATGCTAAAGCCAGAGGTATAGAAGGTATCTCTATGGGAGGATACGGTACATTGCGATTAGGCTTAAAATATCCCGAGGTGTTCGGTGTAATCTCCGCTTTTGCACCAAGTATTCGCGAAAATCTGAGTGAAGAACCCGCTGCTCGTACATCGGACACGTTTTTTGGCGACCAAGCCTATTATGAAGAAACTGGGCCCTGGGGTATTGTCAAGCATAATACAGAGGCCATTCAT
>JAIFLK010000104.1:4441-5115 GCA_020049115.1 Chloroflexota bacterium
ATTCGTCTGGTAGTGGGCGATAAAGATGGTTTAGACCCGATTATTCAAAAGTTCAGTCAGCTTTTGACAAGTTCTAACATCACGCATGAATTGATTGAAGTTTCAAATGCTGGACATGAATACCAAAATATTATGGCTCAATTTCCCACTGACCCATATAGTTTTTGGAAAACGGCCTTTGAGCCGCTTTCTGCTAAGTAATGTTTGAGAACTGTATAGTAGTTATAAACATAAATGATATATTTGCTTCACTTTAAAATTAAGGAGAAAGATATGTTTTTGAAAAAAAGGTTCATTCAGTTTTTAGCCATACTGTTTTTAGGAATGTTCATACTGACAGGCTGTAGCTCTAGCCTGACTCCCACGTATAAAGATGTTGTTTATACAACGACCCCTGGCACGCAAAAGTTAGATTTGTATCTGCCTGCGGGAGACGGCCCCTTTCCGTTAATTATTAACATTCATGGCGGCGGTTTTAAGTTGGGCGATAAAACGTTAGGTGACAAAATATTAGGCCAACGATTATTAAAAGATGGTTACGCTATTGCCAGCATTGAATACCGTTTGTCAGGTGAGGCCATTTTTCCTGCGGCAGTGTTAGATGCGAAAGCGGCAGTCAGGTTTTTACGGGCAAATGCGACGAAATATAAATTAAATCCTGATAAATTTGTGGC
>JAIFLK010000024.1:0-6926 GCA_020049115.1 Chloroflexota bacterium
CGGCGGAGGTGTAGCCTGCGGGGGTGCGAAACCAAACATACAAGCCCCCTTTGGCGGGCAAAGCCTCTAGCCCCAATTCCTCAAACGCGGCCAAACATAAATCACGCCGCTTTTGATAAACGGCGTTGCGCTCATCAACCCACGCCTGGTCGCCATTCATGGCTTGCGCGGCCATTTGTTGAATCGGTTTGGCAATGCCCGAATCAATTTGCGTCTTAATTTTAGCTAACGCTTGCACCGCCACGCTATTGCCCACCGCCATGCCGACGCGCCAGCCCGCCATGTTGTAAGTTTTAGACAGGGAGTTAAATTCTATCACCACATCTTTCGCGCCAGGTACTTCCAACAAACTAGGGGCGCGATAGCCGTCAAAGGTTACATCAGTGTAAGGGGCATCATGGCAAAGCAAAATTTCGTAATGACGGCAGAACTCGACGGCTTCATGGAAAAATGACATGGGCGCAGCCGCGCCTGTGGGATTATTGGGGTAATTCAGCCATAACATGCGCGCCGATTGCGCCGTTTCAGTGGGAATAGCGGCCAAATCAGGTAGCCAACCGAGTTCTGGTAATAAAGGGAAACGCTCCACGCGGCCACCCGCCAAAATGGGCGCGGCCGCATAGGATGAATAACCAGGGTCAGGAATGAGGACTAACTCGCCTGGATTAAGCCAAGCTAAATGAATATTAGCAATGCCTTCTTTTGAGCCAATGAGGGGTTGCACTTCATTTTGGGCTAATTTGACCCCAAAACGGCGGTCATAATAGTTAATAATGGCTTGGCGAAAATAGGGCAGACCGCCGTAAGAACCGTAATTATGTTGCGTCGGGTCATCGGTGTTAGCTTTGAGCGCGGCTAAAACGGTGGGATGGGGCGGCAAATCGGGGCTGCCCGCATCCAAACGGATGACCTGCGCGCCCTCCGATTGTAAGGTGGCGATACGTTGATTAAGATTGGCAAAGAAAAGTTGGGGTAAGTCAGCGACCCGTTGGGCTGGTTTGAGCATGAGAGTATCCTTTAAAATAGAAATAAGCAATTACCATTTTACCCTAAGCACGGAGGCTAAACAAACATGCTGCGCGGACATCTTATAACAATCCAAATAAGTTTTCGCCTCAGATTGGGGCATAGAAATCGGATGTCTTAAAGACATCCGATTTCTATGCCCCAATCTCGGCTCAGGGCAAATCAATCAGCCAAATATTGTTATCGGCACTATTGACAAAGGCCACATGACGGCCATCAGGGGAGACTTTCCAATCGCCATTGGCGACTACGAAAGGCAATTGTTGCGGGTCGGTTAAGGGGGTCAGACGAGCCGTAGCCGCGTCAATCGCCCAAAGCTGCATACTCGTTTCACCCGCCGCGCGCATGGGCAAATAAAGCAATGTATCGTCATCTTGCCATTGATACGCCCCAAAATGCGGCACAGCTAACTGATGTTGGTTTTGTCCGTCGGTGCTGAGTAGCCATAAGCCGCTGCGGGTCTGGTCAGCGGCAAACATGGCATAAAAAACCACCCAACTGCCACCCGTTGAGAGTTTTACCTGGCGTAATTGTCGCTCAGTAAAGAGGTCAATTTGGCTATTTTTCGTAATATCATAAACCGACAATGTGACTTCAATCACATTAGGCTTGGGTTTGCTGACCAATAAAAAACGCTGGCTATCCGCTAACCAATCCCCAAACCCGCCACCATAAGTGGTGAATAACTGCCGTGCCTGACTGCCATCCAAATTCGCCACCCACACATCGCCCGCCCGTTGGTCATACGGCCCTTCCTCATCCCGCGCCGTCCATAAAACTAGCTTGCCATCAGGCGAAAATTTAGGCCAATTGCCTTTGGTGTTCATCGTCCAATTTTCGCCCGTTGCCACACGGGTTAAACGGAGCAGATCCGCCCCCTCAATGGTCGCCACAAGGGAACGGTCATGGTTATAAAACCCAATCATCTCACTGACCAAAGTAGGGTTTGGCTGAGGTTGTGCCACCTCTACGCCATAAATACCCGTTGGCGCGTCCTCATTGGGTTTATCAATAAATAATACTTGGTGACTATCTGCCGAGAAAAAAGGTTGGGCGCAACAGCCACCTGTTGTAAGTTGACGTAATTCAGCTTGGGGTGTAGGGGTCAGCGTAGGTGAAGGTAAGGGCGTGGCCGTATCGGTGGGCGTGGGCGGTTGCATGGTCGCGGTCTTCGTGGGGACGGAGGTTAGAGTTGATGTAGCCATTACGATAGCTGTTGCGGTGAGCGTGGCGGCTTCGGCTAGGGGTGGCACAGGGGCATTACAGGCGGTGCAAATGAGCGCGGCGAGAATAATTAAGATAAATTTGGATTGATTTGACATAAAGATAATACCCCAGGGAGTCTAAATCTTTAGATTTGATAATCAAATCTAAAGATTTGGACTCCGTAAGCGAAAGCCCTAACTCCACAAAAGTTACACCTCTATCACTATCAACGTTAAATCGTCATGGGGGGCCGCATTGCCCATAAAATTGGCTAACTCAAATTGAAGCTGCGCCATCATCTCAGCGGCATTGCTGACTACCCCCTGAATGACAAATTCTTCAAATTGGGTAAAACCCAGCATGTCACCGCTTGAATTTTTGGCCTCAATCACCCCATCGCTCACCATAATGACCAGGTCACCTTTGGATAATTCCAGCGTAAGTTGTTGATACCCAACTAAGGCCCCTAACCCTTGCCCCAGAGCAAAACCGCCAATTTCATGAAACTCAACCTGGCCATTAGCCCGTTTGAGATAGGGCGGAATACAACCTGCGTTCACTATGTGAAGTAAGGCATAAGGCATTGGGCATTGGGAATTAGGAATTAGGGAGGTTGGTGCCTGATTTCTAATTCCTAATTCCTGACTCTTTAACTCTATTTCCACATAGCACAGGGCGCAATTTTGATGACGTGGTTTGGTGTAAGGTTCTATGACTTTATCCAAATAAATCAATCGTTCAGGTGGCGTAAAAGGATAGGCGAGCGTGGCCTCAAACCGAGACAAACAAGCGGCCATCAATAAGGCCGCGGATACACCTTTGCCAGAGACATCGCCCAGGGCGAACGCATATTTTTGCTGAGATTCAAATTGATGATAGGTATAGAAATCGCCCCCAATTTCGTAGGCAGGCATACTATAGCAAATCACCTCTAACTGAGACCAATACGGATAAGCGGACGGCGTTAAAGTTCGTTGAATTTCTTGGGCAAAAGCTAACTCATCTTGAATCCGCAGATTCGCTTGTTGAACCGCGCTAAATAGTTGCGAATTTTGAATGGCTACCGCCGCTTGGTCAGCAAAAATTTGCACAATATGGGCATCTTCGAGACGATAAGCCTGCACCATGAAATTATCAATGGTTAGCACACCAATAATTTTATCGCCAATTAATAACGGTACGCCAATCCAACTGCGAATTGTGTTAGGCGAGTCGGGTTCGGTCCATATTGACCAATGAGGATTAACAAAGGTGTCCTCAATGATTATGGGTTGCTTTTGGCGAAATACTTGCGCCACTGGGTCATCAGAAACAATAGCCACAATTGAGCCAATGTGAGGCCGACCAATACCCACCGCATCATGGATGACTAAATGATGTTGCTGTTTTAATAAAATTGCGGCACCATGATGGGCGACCACCCGCCCTAGTTGTTCTAAAATTTCAGCCAGCACCGTTTTTTGGTCTAAGCTGCGATTCAAAATACTGGTTACTTCACGTAAACTTTCAGCAATTTGGCGTTGTTGCTGTTCCTCTTTAAATAAGCGCGCATTTTCAATCGTCCCCGCGACTTGCCCCGCGACTGTTTCCGCTAACTTTATCTCAGCTAAGGTGAATTTACGCTGCGGCTCGGCTTGTTCAGAATTTATCGTAATTATTCCAATGACTTCGCCCCGAATTTGCAACGGAACATGCAGTAATTGTTGCACCCCTTCACGTTGCATCATTTGTTTTACATGAGGTTGGGCTTCATCAAACTGAACAACCACCGATTGTTTGGTAACAATAATCTTGGCCGCAGTAGGATTATTCGTCACTGCAAAAGTCTGGCCGACTAAATTAAGGTTGTTAATGTCTATCATCGAAAAGTAGGCTAACACCGCAAATTCAGTACGAGCCGCATTAAGTAGGCTGATAGAAGTGCCTAGAACATTCAGCAACTGGGTTATCATGCGAGCAACAATTTCTAGGGCGGTGGCTAAATCTAACAATGTTGTGACCATTTGGGTCACTTGGTTCAGCATCGCCAACTCATCCACCCGTTTTTCTAACGCTTTATTCGCTTGTTGCAGGGCCTGAGTCGCTTTTTTAGTCGCGGTAATATCCAAAATAGTCTCAATCGCCCCAACTACATCCCCCTGAAAGTTATACAATTTTGCCGCATGGCCGACCAAGTCAGTCTCATGCCCCCGAAAATTGGCAATATGGCTTTCACCATAAATCGTATCTCCCTCATAATGCACATTACTATATTTTCCCATGACCTCTGCTTCGGGCAGAAATAACAAATCAATCATGACGGGCCGTCTTTGACCATAAAAAGGCAGCGCATATTCATAATTACCCCGCCCTAACATCTCTGCGGCTTTAACACCCGTCAGGGTCGCAATGGCCTTATTCCAGGCAATGACCTGCCCTGTTTGGTTTATCACAAAGGTCGCTTCAGGCAAAAAATCAATGATATAGGCCAGTCGTTGCTCAAATTCCTTTAATTCCGTAATATCTCGCGCACTGACTACCACCCCCGCCACCGTCCCATCTATTTGACGATAAGGGGCATATGTCACATCCATGAAATATCGCCCCAACTGGGGATAATCGAACCAGGCTTGATAATGCACTTGTTGCCCACTTAAACATTGGTCGAAATGAGCTTTAATAACTTCTTCAAAGCGAACCTGCCCATGCAATTCACTCACCATATGCCCCACAATTTCCGCTTCGCTTTTACCATGGGCTTTGGTATAAGCCTGATTCACCACTTGATACCGATAATCGGTATCCACCAAAGACATGTGGTCATTGGTGGCCGACACCATGCGCTCATATTGGCGCAAGGTGATTTCATTTTGCCTCCGTTCCGTAACATCCTCTAATACTAAAATCGCGCCCTCTAACGGATTAGCCACATCAATCGCCTGCACACTTAAGCTGCCCCAAAATAGCGTACCCTCTTTCCGCTTAAACTGCCATTCGCCGCGATAAAGCTGCCCCACCGCCAAACGAGGATAAAGTTCCTGCCCCATGCGCTCATAATCCTCTGGCGTAGGATACAATTCAGAGGTCAGTTTATGGGTTAATTCCGCCATCGTATAACCAGACATTTCGGCCAAGCGGCTATTCGCCCAAATGATAAAACGTTCCTTAACAAACCCAATGCCGACAATGGCATTATCCAAAATAGCGGATTGTTGGGCTAACAATTGTTGTAACTTTTGTTCGGATTTTTTGCGTGCCGTAATATCATCTTTAACCGCTACAAAATGAGTAATCTTACCCTGCGTATCTTTAATGGGCGAAACACGAGATGTTTCCCAATATAGTTCGCCATTTTTGCGCTTATTGACAAATTCCCCTTGCCATACCTCGCCATTAAGCAACGTAGCCCATAATTGTTCATAAGCCTCTGGACTATGTTGGCCTGATTTTAAGATACGCGGATTTTGCCCCATGGCCTCCTCAATGGTATAGCCCGTAACTTTAGTAAAGCCATGATTAACAAATTCAATGCGGCCCAAACGGTCAGTTATCACAATGGAGCTATCACTTTGTTCTACCGCATGCGACAGTTTACGTAACTCTAATTCCGCCCGATGACGTTCGGTCATATCATGAATAATCGAAAAAAGGCGCGTTTGCCCCTTAAAAATAATCGGGCTTGAATGGATATCCACATAACGAATTTCCCCATTCGCTAACCGCTGAGGAAATTCAAACGTTTTGAGTTGACCCGTTTTAATCTGCTGAACAGCTTGGTCAACCTCAGTACGGTTCAACTGATTGATGTCATAAATTGACATAGATTGTAGCTCGGCCAGGCTATAACCATAAAAGCGAGTCGCCGCCTCATTTGCTTCCATAACTCGTCCATCAATCGGATTAAGCAGATACATAGGCGCGCTATGGTTTTCAAACATGCCTCGAAATAGTTCTTCCCGTTCCCGCAATTCAATTTCCGTCCGTTGACGTTGGGCAATTTCTTGTTGTAATTGTTCGTTTTGGATTTGCAATTGCCGTTGGGCTTGGCTCAACGCCAAATGGGTTTTCACCCGCGCCAACACCTCGGCATGCTGAAACGGTTTGGTAATATAATCTACGCCACCGACTTCAAAGGCTTTAACTTTATCCAGCATCTCCGTTAAAGCACTCATGAAAATAATTGGCACATCACAGGTTTGCGCCTGCGCTTTCAATTGACGACATACTTCATACCCATCTAAATCGGGCATCATAATATCCAACAAAACCACATCGGGTAAGGTTTTTTGCACCGAAGCCAAAGCAACCTGCCCATTAATTGCTGATTGCACAGTATAACCCGTTTTGCTTAGGAGTTTACTTAATAAAGTTAGGTTAGTAGGATTATCATCAACAATTAAAATATTAACTTTTATTTCAGTTTGAGACATGGTTTATACCTTTTTAAAACTTAGCCTTGTTCTTACGCGGAATATATGGAATAGATACTGTGTTGCCATGAACAGACAGGAATGTCTATTCTACCGTAGGTAGGTCGGACATTCTTGTCTGACCATGTACAAGAAACTAAATGAACAATCTACTACTTATGACTCCGCAAAATCCGCAACTTATTTAGGACAGCTATATTAGACATTATACCGATTTAATGATTTTCGTAGGGGCAGGGCTTGTCCCTGCCCACAATGGGGGCAAGCACAAGGCATTGCCCCTAC
>JAIFLK010000024.1:6931-45007 GCA_020049115.1 Chloroflexota bacterium
AGGGCTTGTCCCTGCCCACAATGGGGGCAAGCACAAGGCATTGCCCCTACAAAATGTCAACGATTTTTTAATCGGTATAAACTCTATTATTATACACTGACGTGTGCGGCAAACCATCGGCTACGGATAAATGTTCAAAATTTAGCCCCGGCTATGCGGTAAAAGCCATGAGCGTAAATAAAAATGTTAGGGCTATCAGACTGAAACGAGTTTTCATAAATTAACTACTCCGTTATTATAGGTTCAATCAGGTTATTAACCAATTTTTTCCAATAAAAAAAACCTGTCAAGCTATCATTTGACAGGTCACTGAGGCGAAATTATTTTTTCCACCTGTAAATCTTCAAGTAGCGTTTAATTACCTTACACCTCAAAAATCATCCCCGTTGTATTTAGGCAAGGTAAAATAAAAGGTACTCCCCTTGCCAACAATACTTTCCACCCCAACCTCACCGCCTAATTTATCAATAATTCGCTTAACAATCGATAAGCCCAGCCCATGCCCATCTATTTTACCTTGATGTACCCGACTGAACTCCACAAACAATTGGTTTTGTTCTATCACGGTTAATCCTGGGCCATTATCCTCTACCCAATAACGTACCATGTTTCCCTCTTCACGCGTCCCAATTTTTAACACGGGGGGATTACCGCCATACTTTAAGCCATTACTCAAATAATTAATCCAAACCTCTTCCAACCAACCCTGATAACCTAATGGCAAAGTCCATAGTTCGGGCAAGATGATTTTTCCATTACATTTTTTAATTTCTAAATCTAAACGTCGCATCACTTGCCAAAGGACATCTTCCATAATGATTGGCGTGACGGCTACTTGCTGGCTTTGAACACTTGATAACAATAATAGCTCACTCACAATACTAATGGTTTTTTCACCCGTTTGCTTCACTTGAGTCAAATCATAACGCAATATTTCAGTCGAAGTAGTGTCTAAATAACTTAAGGTATAATCAAGATAACTGACTATTACGCCCAAAGGATTTTTCAAATCATGCGCTACGGTGTGGGTGAAGGATTTCAGCTCATCGACTTGTTGTTGCAAATCTTGTTGTAAGTATCGAATAGTTAAATGAGCTTTCACACGGGCCACCAATTCTTCAACTTGCACCGGTTTTGTAATATAATCCACGCCCCCGACTTCAAACCCTTTCATTTTATCTTCCAAACTATGTAGTGCGGTCATAAATAAAACGGGGATATGGGCTGTATTGGGGTCTGCTTTTAGTTGGCGGCAAGTTTCAAAACCATCCATGCCAGGCATCATCACATCTAACAAAATCAAATCAGGTTTAGCATATTTGGCCCGTTGCAGCCCCATTTCGCCATTACGTGCCACAATTGTAGTGTGGCCTAAATAGTTAAGATTATCCACAATAACCTTAACATTATTTAGATTATCATCTATAATTAAAATAATGGATTGTTTCTTCATAGCTTTATTATCCTTTCAAGCTCTTAATCAATTTCAATAACGGCTCATCCTCGTAATTATCAGCTAATTGATGGACTCGTTGGGCAAACGCAGCATAGCGACCATCTTGTCGTCCTAAATCATTTGCCCATTGCTGCACTCGACTCATATCCCCAAACATGACCAATTCATACAATTCATCCAATCTATCATCAGCGGGAACGACCATATTGCTCATGGGAGTCTCTAGTAGTGTGGGTAAGTTAGGGACTTTTTGATAATGCCATGTTACACCCAATAACTCACTGAGGCAATTTAATAAGTGAGGCAAAGTAACGGGTTTAGGGAGAAAATCATCAAAACCCTTCACTTGGCTCACTTGTTTATCCATCTCTAACACACTTGCCGAAATCGCAACAATCGGTAACTCAGAAAAGTCGGGCATGGTGCGCAACAGCTGCACCGCCTCAAAACCCGTCATTATCGGCATCACCAAATCCATCAGAATCAGGTCAGGTTTCATCATCTGTATTTTCTCCACCGCCTCCTGTCCATTTTCAGCCAGTGTCACCTGAAAGCCCAATGGCTCTAATAAATTAAGCAAGACCATGCGATTATCCACGCGGTCATCGGCCACCAAAATATGCCGCCGCGCCCCCTCATATCCCACCACCTGATGGTCATTTGACTTGGTAGGTTGTAATACCTCAATCACGGTCAGCGGCACTTCAAACCAAAAGGTTGAGCCATGCCCCAACTCACTTTGCACCTGGAGCGTGCCACCCATCAGTTCAATAATTTGTTTCGTAATAGGCAAGCCTAAACCCGTGCCTTCATTTTGGCGGGCATGGTCGCCCACCTGCTCAAAAGGCGAGAAAATTTTGTCCAAATGGTTCGGCGCAACCCCCACCCCACTATCAGTGACCGTAAAACGAATAACGGTTTGTAAGGGTTCAAGATTTTGAACCCCTACCACACCTTCTACCTTAAATGCAATCACCCCTTTATCTGTAAACTTGATGGCATTACTCAGCAAATTTAACAACACTTGGCGCAAGCGTGTCTCATCCGCCATAACACCTATGGGCAAATGGGGGTCAGCCTCAAAAATAAAGGTGAGATTTTTTTGATGGGCGCGCATCCGTATAATGCCCGTCACGCCTCCCAAAAAGTCGCGCAGATTAAATTCAATCAAGTGTAGCTCCATCTTACCCGCCTCAATTTTTGCCAAATCTAACACATCATTAATCAGCGTCAGCAAATGATTGCCACTCTGATGAATCACCTCCACTCCCGCCAAATGTTGTTGGGTCAACCCCTGACTCCGCTTAAGAATTTGGGTATAGCCCAAAATACCATTCAACGGCGTGCGAAGTTCATGGCTCATGTTAGCCAAAAATGAACTTTTAGCTCGATTAGCCGCCTCTGCCGCCTCCTTCGCCTGGCTCAATTGTTGATTTGATTCGCTCAATTGTTGCGTCCGTTCCACCACCTGTTCTTCGAGCTTACGGTTTTGCGCTTCAATGCTCCGCACCCGCCACCGATAGCCCACATAAAGCAAGCTAATGAAACTCAACAAAACCACTAGCTTAAACCAGGTCGTATTCCACCAGGGCGGCAATACTGTCAGCTTAAGCGCAACTTCCTTATCACTCCACAGCCCATCATTGTTGGTCGCCCGCACCCGAAAAAGATAGTCACCAGGGTCTAAATTGGTATAAGTCGCCAAACGTCGTTCCGAAGTAGTATAAAGCCAATCCCTATCAAACCCCTCCATGAGGTAAGCATATTGATTTTTATTAGCCGCCGTATAATTTAAGGCCGCAAATTCAAAACTAAAAACCGTATGATTAGGTAATAATGTAATAGCTTGCTGTGAATTAATCCGTTGTTGCAACAACGACTCTGGCCCAATCGGCACAAATTTATTAAATAATAAAAAATCAGTCAACACCACCGATGGCAAATTGGGATTATCAATAATCTCGGCGGGATTAAAGCGATTCAAACCATTAGAGCCACCAAAATAAAGTTCTCCATCAGGGTGTTTGGCATACGCCCAGGGCAAAAAGAAATCATCTTGTAAGCCGTCAATCTTATTATAAACCTTAAAAGTTTCCTGGCGCGGGTCAAACTTCACCAACCCCTTCGTTGTTCCCAACCACAAATAGCCCGCCTCATCATCCAAAATATTCTGCACCTGATTGGTTGGCAGGCCATCTTGCTCAAAATAATGGGTAAACTGCTCCGTTTTAGGGTCAAATCGATTCAACCCCTGTTCCGTTGCCAACCATAAAATCCCCGCCTCATCTTCATGAATGTTAAAAACCAGATTATCACTCAAACTATTAGGGTTATCTGGCTCATGGTGAAAATGAACAAACGTTTCCGTTTTAGAGTCAAACTTATCCAACCCATCAGGTGTACTGACCCACAGATAACCTTGACTATCTCTAAATATATTCCAAATATTAGTCGCAATTAAACTATTTTCATTGTTAGACTCAGGGCGATAATGGGTAAATTGCTCTGTCGCTAGGTTAAACTTATCCATACCATCACTAACCGTTCCAATCCATAAATTTCCCGCCTCATCAACTACTAGAGAGCCAATATTATCCTGCCCCAAACTATTTGGGTCATTAGGGTCATTTTTATAGGCCGTAAACTGCCCCGTTTCACGGTCAAATTTATTCAACCCGCCCCCCCATGTAGCAAACCACAATATTCCCTGAGCATCTTCCATTATCGCATGAACCGCATCGCTACTCAAACTATGAAGGTCAGCCTCATCATGCTGATACCGCGTAAACTCACCCGTTTGCGGGTCAAATTTATTCAAACCCGCTGAGGTCGTCCCCACCCACACCATGCCCTCATGGTCAACATATAAACAAAATATGCTAGATTGTGACAAACTATTAGGGTTATCGGTTTGCGCCTGATACAAATGAAACTTCTTTCGTTGTGGGTCAGCTTTATTCACCCCCGACAACGTTCCCACCCACAACGTCCCGTCCTTGTCCTGAAAAAGTGACAAAGCCGTATTATCACTCAACGCGGTGGGGTTATGATTAGCCGCTTGATAGCGCGTAAAGCTCTCCGTGATGGGGTCAAACAAATTCAGCCCCCCACTCACCGTTCCCACCCAAAATTTGCCCTCCGCCGCAGGATAAAACCGAATGATATAATTATCACTCAAACTTTGCGGCTTCTGCTCATCATGGGCATAAACTTTGGTCGCCCCAGAGGCAACATCTAAACGCACCATTCCCGCCGCAGTACCTAGCCACATCACCCCATCAGGGGCAATATAAATCGCCAAAATTTTATTTAGCTCTAACCCATTAGGATTAACCTCATCATAAAAATAACGCACCGACTTTCCCGTTAACGGGTCAAATTGATTCAACCCATTGGCAGTCCCCACCCATAACCACTTGCCCGAAGGGTCAGGCACAATCGTGTTCAACCCATTATGACTCAAAGAGGCAGGGTCATTGTCATCATGACGATAATGGGTAAACTGCCCCGTTCGTGGGTCAAGTTTATCCAACCCATTAGAGGTCGCCACCCACAAATAACCTTGGGGGTCTTCATACAAATTCCCCAAATCAGGAAAACCGTCTTCACTCAAACTATGGGGGTCATTAGGGTCATGGCGATAATGCGTAATGACCTCCGTTGCCAAATCCATCTTATTCAACCCCGCCGCGCTCGTAATCCACACCTGATTCTGGCTATCGAACAACAGCGAATAGACCGAAGAGGAACTTAAACTATTCGGGTCAGTCGGGTCATGGTTATAAACCATAAACTTATAGCCATCATACTTCGCCACCCCGCCCTCTGTGGCAAACCACATAAAGCCCTGCGAATCTTGCACAATATTATAAACCACCGTCTCAGGCAGCCCATCCGCCACCGACAAATGTTCAAAATTAAGTTCTCCTGGCTCTTGTGCTAAGACCACAGGGCTAAAAACCAACCAACTCAACAACATCAAGGCAATCAAACTGAATCGGACATTCATCTATCAATCACTCCAGTTAAACCAATTTTTGTAATACCTTTATTATAAGTTAAATCCTATTATTCATCAATTTTTTTTCATTAAAAACGTTCTTTGGGGATTTAATGCAGGAGTCCGTAATCATTTACGGACAGCCGCAAAGAATTGCGGACTCCTACAAATTATCACCTAAAAATTTATAGATGCTATTTTTTTACCAAAAAGTTCTTTGGGGATTTAATTCAGGAGTCCGTAATCATTTACGGACAGCCGCAAAGAATTGCGGACTCCTACAAATTAATAGATGCTATTTTTTTACCTTCGCCCCCGTTGCGGCGGCCAGGGGTTCGGGTAATCATTCAACATCGGCCCGCCAAACACCACATCGGGCTGCTCTTTCATGGTTTGCCAACGGCGCGGGTCAGCTAAATCTCGCGAAAAACCCTGTTCAAAACTGCCCACCAACGCCAAACTCTCCCAATCTGCATTAATCAACCTAACGGGATTATACGCCCGCACATGAAAATTATCCCGAATTTCCAAATGCAAATGGGGCGCAGAATGACACGTCTCAAAAGAATCGCCACTCAAAGCCACCGTCTGCCCCTGCTTCACCGTCTGCCCCACCTGCACTAATGTGACGCGTTCTAACAAATGTCCATAAAATGAACTATAACCATTGGCATGGTCAATCATCAAATTATGCGGGGCCGAGCCATGTGAACTATCAATCTCACTGACCACCCCATCGCCAATCGCCACCACCTCTGTGCCACATGGGGCCGAAAAATCCAGCCCAAAATGTAGCCCCTGCCCCGCGCGATAAAAAACATCACGCAAAAAATACGCCCCCACCGTATTGCCATACCCCTGCCCCAACGACCATGTAGTCGGGCCAGGCAGCGTATTAAAGGGCAAACCAAAGGGCGGCGGCTCAGGGTATTGCTCAGGCGGATTTATCCCCGCCCCCCCCGCATGGTTATAAGTCACCTCTTGCGCCCGCATTTGCGGCACAATAACCGCTAACAAAACAACTAAGCCAATCAATAATTTGTATTTCATGTTATCTCCTTTAGAATTTTTAAGTTGGAGTCTAAAGCGGTACGCTTTGAGCAATCAGTCAAAGCGTACCGCTTTGGACTCCGCATTTACACCCTGCATGGCGTGAATGAGCGACCCTCATTATAATGAAGCCTCATTTTACCCATAAAACCAAACCATGCAATGAATGACTTTCGCTTACGGAGTGCAAACCTTCAGGTTTGCGCCACAGTTTCTAGTAGAACTTACAAATACCTCACCCCAGCCCTCTCCTACATAGGAGAGGGAGCAAGTCTCCCCCCGATGTCGGGGGGATTAAGGGGGGTAGTTTTGTGTTTACGTAGGTACTATCTAGGCAAACCTAAAGGTTTGCACTCCCGCACCGCCATGCCCCACCGCTTTCGCCCCTACCTGCTCATTCTCGGCCTCTATGCCACCATGCTCATCGGCCTCACCTGGCCCTGGGCCGCCCATTTCACCACCCACGCCCCAGGCGAAGCGACTTGGGCCTTTGACGAATCCACCTTCATGTGGAATATTTGGCGATTCAAACATAACATTCTTGACCTCCAACAATCCCCCCTGCACACCACCGACATCTTCTGGCCGCTAGGCATAGACCTTGTATTATACACCTATAACTTCTTAAATGCTTTGTTAGGCTTACCACTCTTGATGGTCGCGGGGCTGCCCCTCACCAGCAACCTCACCATTGCCTTTGCTTACATTTTCAGTGGCTATGGCACCTATCTGCTCATTCGTTATCTGCTCCGCGCCACACCCCATGCCCCTTACGCGGCCTTCATGGGCGGGGCAATTTATACCTTCTCCGCCAGCCGCGCCATCTTCGCCGCGCTCGGCCATTACGATATTGTTAGCACCGCCTTCATTCCCTTCTTTACCCTTTATTTCCTCAAAACCCTACGCGCACCAGGCCGCAAAAATCCCCTCATGGCCGCGCTCTTTGCCACTTTATGCCTGCCGCGCTCTTTGCCACTTTATGCCTTCTAGCCGAAATGATTTTTGGGGTATTTCTGCTTTTTTTAGGGCTAATTTTGCTATTCCATCATCGCCGTCATACCCTGAAACAATGGCTACGCATCATAGGACGACTCATTTTATTGGCAATTATGACCGCCCTCCTCTGGTCGCCCGCGCTCATTCCCATTGGCCGCGCCTTCATGCAAGAGAGCTTTGACCTACAAGGCTGGGGCGAAAGTTTAGGGCTAAGTGCCGACCTTATCGGCTGGTTCACCCTCAGCCCCTTACACCCCATGTCGGGGCAAGATTGGGTCAGCAATCTGCGCCAGGTGCAAGAAAAAACCGCCCCCTTTAGCGATGTCAACACCGTCTTTCTCGGCTATGGTATTGTAACCTTAGCCCTGCTCGGCGCGCTCACCCAATGGCGAAAAAGCAACATGTGGCTCACTGTCAGCGTTATTTTTGCCCTGTTCACCCTCGGCCCCTTACTTCAAATTAACGGGCAATATCTCTTCCCAATGGACAATTTATTACGCGAACAAGGCATTACGCAAGATGTCACCTTCCCCATGCCCTTTATGATATTACACTATCTCCCCATCATCCGCGCCAATCGCGCCCCCGCCCGCTTCGCCGTCATTCTCACCCTCGCCCTCGCCATCCTTGCTGCCCACGGCGCAGCCTACCTCCTTAACCTGAACGCGAAAAGGGGCGAAAAGCTGAACGCGAATAAAGACGAAAAAAACGAAACGCGCGAAAAAAACCTTTCTCACCTCTCACCTCTCACCTCTCATTTCTCACCTCTTACTTCTTATTCCTTACTCCTTATTCCTTACTCCTTACTCCTTACCTTCGTCCTCTTTGACCAACTTGCGATTCCCTTACCCCTAACCGACAACCGCGTGCCGCAACTTTATTACGACCTGGCCGCAGAACCCGATGAGTATGCCATCATGCAACTACCATTAGGTTGGCGTAATAGTTTTGGCACACTCGGTGCAGAGCAAACGCAATTGCAATATTATCAACACATTCACCACAAAGCCATGCTGGGTGGTAATATTTCTCGCGCCCCCGCCTTCAAATTTGATTATTACCGTAACATTCCCCTCTTCATGGCCTTAACCGAAACTGAATTTTACCGTCAGCCCGATGACCTCACTCTCAACCGCGCCCGTGAGCAAGCGGGGGCGTTGATGCGGCTATATAACGTAAAATATCTGGTCATTCACGACCCCCTGCCCCAGCGAAAACCTTACGAAGATACCTTCACCGCCACGCAAAGCCTCGCCCTAGATATAATTCCCCATGCCCCACAGCCCGTTTATCAATCGCCAGGGGTGCGCGCTTATCTAGTGCAAGCCCCTGATTTGCCCGACCCTTTCATACTTGATTTAGGCGATTGGACGAGTGACCCTTATCGCGGCGCGGGCTGGGCAGGCAATGAAACGATTTTCGCGGCCACCGCCAATTGGATAACCGCCCCGCAAGCCGAGTTATTTATCCCTGTGCAAGGTGAGGGTAATCGTCAATTATCGTTATCTATCGCCCCCTTTAGCTACCCAAACGCGCCCCCGCAACAACTCACCATGTGGCTGAATGATACTAATCTTAACCAAACCACCTTAAATGACGGTTGGCAAACAATTACCGTAACCTTACCCGCGCCGTCATTGCAACAGGGACTGAATCGGCTAAAACTTAGCTTTAGCCACACCGCCCAACCGCGCCAAGTCATTCCCGCCAATTTCGCCATTGGGCAGACAGGATTTAATATACCGTTAGATATAGAGTTGAATAGTGGGGCTGATTTTGCCTACATGACGCTAGGTTTTGGGGCAGAGGCCACAGATGTTTCCACCCATCGGCGCGGCATGAATGTCGCGATATTACAACCAGATACGGGCGAGTTCTTGGATAAACGGGGTTTTGATACAGTGGCGAATGAGTTTGAAGCGGAGGCTCTAACGAAATATTTGGGGCAAATTAAAACGGGGCAAATTATCTTACTCACCACGCAAGGCATGGAAGCTACAACTTATTTCAATTCAGATACATGGGCAGTTTTAGCCGAATTAGGGCTAAATCAGGCTAATTTGACTCCGCCCTTTTCCGTCATAGCCGTTAAGGGAATGACAGGCGCGGCCATCGCTAGTGGCGAAAACGGGGCTTATCTTCGCTTAGGCCGCTTACCTGATACGCGGTCTTTGGCGGCGGCGGTAGACAAAATAGGAATTAGGAATTAAGGTTAGTTTTTAATTCCTAATTCCTATTTTCCACTAGTGTCTCGTCAAGCGTCAATTAATGGAATGGTGTTAGTCATCAGGTGACTAGAAGTCACCTGATGACTCAACAAATCACACTTGACAGCTTGACAGGACACTAGGTAGGAACGTACCGCCTCAGCCGAATCTAAATTAAGGACAGTTTCAGCAATGGCTTGGGCTTGGCTAACAGTAAATTGGCGAATGGCCTGTTTGACTTGCGGAATTGAGGGCGCGCTCATGCTAAATTCATCTACACCGAGACCCAACAAAATAGGCGTGGCTAATGGATTGCCCGCCAATTCACCGCACACCCCCACCCAAATGCCTGCCGCATGCGCCATCATAATCGTTTGACGAATTAACCGTAATACGGCAGGTTGCAGCGCGTCAGCTAACCGGGCCACTTTCGGATTAGTACGGTCAGCAGCCATGGTATATTGGCTTAAATCATTCGTGCCAATGCTAAAAAAATCCACTTCCCGTGCCAATTGGTCAGCCGTAGCCACCGCAGCAGGCACTTCTACCATTACGCCTATGTCAATTTTGGGCGCAAAAGGAACCCCTTGCTGACGCAATTCACTCTGAGCCTCCGCCAAAATCACTTTAGCCGCCCGTATCTCGCTCACCGTAGAAACCATTGGAAACATGATTTTAAGCTGATGATTCACGCTGGTGCGTAATATTGCCCGTAATTGAGTCTTCAGCATGTCAGGCTGGTCTAAACCAATCCGCAAACCACGCCACCCTAAAAAAGGATTGTCCTCATGGGGCGCGTGCAGATAAGGCAACGGTTTGTCACCACCAATATCCAATGTACGAATAATTAAGGGTCGCGCACCGAGAGCTTCGGCTATGGCTTGATAAACTGTAAATTGCTCATCTTCTGAGGGCGCGGTTTGGCGGTCAAGATAGAGAAACTCGCTTCGTAACAAACCAACACCTTCCGCGCCCTGCGCTAAAGCAAAGGCCACATCTTTCAAACTGCCAATATTCGCCACCACCTCAACTTGATGCCCATCTAAAGTTAGCGCAGCTTTATGGGTCATGGCTTGGTTGGTTTGTTGTTGTTGTAACAATGCTTCATGCCGAGCATGCAATTCGCTCAATTCCGCCTCGGTGGGAGCTAACCAAACTCGCCCTTGTTGCCCATCAAACGCAATGACGCGGCCATCTTCTAGCTGGCCTAACGATTCACCTAAGCCAACAATCGCGGGGATACCCAATGAACGGGCTAAAATAGCACTGTGAGACGTGGCACTACCTAACTCGGTGCAGATGCCTAACACTTGGCTGGGGTCTAAATCGGCGGTATCAGAGGGAATTAAAT
This sequence comes from Chloroflexota bacterium, assembly GCA_020049115.1. Classification (GTDB taxonomy): domain Bacteria; phylum Chloroflexota; class Anaerolineae; order 4572-78; family J111; genus JAIFLK01. The sequence goes on from JAIFLK010000024.1 coordinate 17,992, forward strand.
CAGGGGCAATTAAAATAACGGGGTGAGTAAACACAGTTTTAGGAGCTATTTGAGGCGAGTCAATTATTAATAATTTCAAGACTCGTTGCCCCACATCCCATACATCCGCCGCGCGCGCCTGCATGTAACTGTCGGCTAAATGGCGATAGGCAACCACCATTTGATTGATAATCCGTTGCCAGGCACTAGCGGCATTAATTTGATGGGTTAAAATTTCTTGGTGAGTGGCTTCAACTAAGGTTGGGTCGGCTAAAAAAAGTAAGTGCGCCTGAAAAATAGCCGCTTGCCCCCCCCCCACTTGAGCAAGGGTTTGCTGATATAATTGTTGAATTTGCGCTTGGGCAGTTTGCAAAGCAATTTCTAAACGCTCCCTTTCCGCTGCAACATGCAGGGTCGTTTGCTCAACTACTTCAATCACAGGGCGACGATATTGCTGCACAGGGCCAATAGCAATGCCTGGGGAAACAGGAATACCTAACAATTCATTGCCTTGAATAGGTAAATTTTGTGGAATAACAGCCGCCACAGTTTCAAAATCTTGGTCACTTTCACCAAAATTGGCTACCGCTAACGCCTTTAGTGCAGCCAACACCGCCACCGCATCATCTCCCGCCGCCTTAATCAATATTTCATGCCCATGTTGCACCCCTAACATGGCAACTTGATTAATACTTTTGCCATTGACCGCGAGGCTATTGGTGGTCAAATTAGTTAAAGTTACGGTAGCTTGGAATTGGCTAGCGGTCATCACAAATTGTGCCGCTGGACGGGCATGAAGGCCATGTTTATTACGAATAGTAAGTAATAATTTCAAAGCAGTTGGCTCTACGGTAAGAAACGTGGGAACAACTGAATGTGACAGAAAATCAGCCAATTGGGCCCGCTTGGGAGTTAAGGCCGCTTGCGCTTCGGCAATAATTTGTTGCACATCATTCGTGGCAGTGGCTTGAGTGGCCGCTGAAAAAGCCCCTTCAACTAAAGGGGCTGAACAAAGATAAACGTGGGTGCGCTGCTCATCGGGCAAAAATTCAAGGGCAGTCTCGGCACTGATTAAAGCACTGCCCAAATCCATTAACACAATCACCCCATCGGGACTATAAACCGACTCAATCGCCGCCAAAATCCGCATGGCATCCGTACCCAACAGAGAGTCAGAGTCGGCTAAACCACCCGCCGCCGCCACTACCACTTGATTTTGGGTAGCTTGCCGCACCAAATCACACACCCCTTCAGCTAACTTGGCACTATGTGAAACAATTACTAGGCTTATCATCGTTGATACCTGTATAAATATTTCGTTAATTTATCTTTCTTAAATCAGCCCGTATGCTTGCGCCAACAACTGTACGGGGTGAATCATCTTTGCGCCTGTGCCATGTCCAATTTGCCAGCGACAGGTTTCGCTGTCACACACCGCAACATCTGACCCCGTCGCCTTCACTTGGTCAAATAACGGCTTACCAACCGCCATCCCAATATCATATTTCTCTTTCTTATAGCCGTAAGTTCCCGCAATGCCGCAACAATCGGCTTGCATGTGCTGAATTTTCACGCCAGGAATCATCTCCATCAACTCAATCGCGGGCAGCCCCATGTTATGGGCTTTCAATTGGCAAGCCGAATGATACGGTAGCGTTACATCTATGGTCTTAAAATCGGTTTTTAATTCATTATTCTGCCATAATTGTAATAAAAATTCGCAAATATCATACGTTTGTTGCGCTACCAACCGCGCGTCCTCGTTATCAATCTCCAAAATATGCTTATAATCGGATTTGAGCGACAAGGTGCAACTCGTAGACGTGCCAAGAATAATGTAGCCCGCGCGGGCATACTCCACCAATGAATTAATATTACTATGGGCATTATGGCGCGCCGCGTCAAACTCGGCATTAGAAAGCATGGGCAGGCCGCAACAGACCTGCGGTGGTATCAATACTTCGTAACCATTATGTTCCAATACGGCCACCGCCGCTTTGCCGATATGCGGTTCATAATAATTGGTACTACAGCCATGATAATAGACCACTTTTTTCTGCGACACGAATTGTTGGCCTGACTTTTGATGCACACCCTTAAACCAACCCCGAAATGTTTCAAAAGAAAATGGTGGCAACGGCGCATCACGATGCACGCCCATAATGACCTCTATTAACTGTCGTAGTGGTTTGATTTTTAGCGTCATATTCGCAAAGGGCGCAACGGGACTGACCAACATGCCCAACAATTCAGACCGACCTAACAAACGGTTACGGAGAGGGATACTCTTCTTTTCCTGATACAGTTTGTAACGCGCCTTTGCATTCATCTCCATGACCTTGACCTCATGGGGACAAACCATCGTACACACGCCACAACCGCTACAATAATCTAGGCTGTCATCTACCGAAATTTCATGGGGATTGCGGAAACGTTGCGCCTGCGGCCCCACAAATTTGGGGCCAGGGAATTTATCAGTCACGTTGGCAACGGGGCAAAAGGAGGTGCAAATATTACACTTTACGCACAAATCCGCCGAGTTTTGCACTTGGTGCCAAATGGAAAGGGTGATATCGTCAGTCATGGTGAATTAGGAATTAGGAATTAGGAATTAGAATTTAAATCTAATTCCTAATTCCTAATTATAAATAAGGTTGAATTAATACCTTGACTTTTTTGAGGGCTTTAAGAATGGTAAAAATATCGTCACGCGATGCGTTGTAAGGTTCAGCCATAGAGTATTCTTGACCTAACAAAGTCATAAAGTACCATAATTTACCTTCTACAATCACGCCGTAAATCGGTTGTTGCGGATTATTATTTTTGGCTTGGACACAAACCATGGCAATCAATAACTGTCCAATCGGGTCATTATTACTACGGCGCGACCATTTGTACTCATGCAGACAAAAATAGGGTTGTTTGGGTTTTTGTTTACCTTTGGCTAATAAAAAATCAACCACGCCCCCCACTTCAATATCCTTAATTTTAGCTTTCAACTTACGCTCAAAAAAAGGGCGATATTCAGGCTGGTAATATTGCGCCAAGCGAATGAGATGGGTAATGAAAAACATTTCTAATTCCCATTCATTCCATTGGTCAAAATAAAGGTTAAGATCATTACGCAACTCTATTAAACGTTGTTGCTCTACTTCACTGAGTGGGTCAGGTAAATCTAGCCAAGATAATAATAACGGATGTTGTTGAACTCGTTTAATTCCAAAACTATCCTCAACTTCCTCATAACTCCATTGCTCAAATGACTTCATATTACGCAACCTCTACAAATAGGGTTCAATTAATACTTTCACTCGTTTAAGAGCCTTAAAAATGGTAAAAATATCCTCACGCGTGGCCGTGTAAGGGATACTTAACCCATATTCCTGACCTAGCAACGTCATAAAATACCAAAATTGCCCCTCAACCAACACCCCATAAACGGGTTGTTGCGGATTATTATTTTTGGCTTGGACACACACCATCGCTATCAACAACTGCCCCACAGGGTCATTACTACTGCGGCGCGCCCATTTATATTCATGCAAGCAAAAGTAAGGTTGTTTAGGTCTTACTTTACCCTTAGCTATCAAAAAATCAACCACCCCACCCACCTCAATCTTGCCTATTTTAGCCTGTAACTTGCGCTCCGTAAAAGGTTTATATTGTTCCTGGTCATAATCAGTTAGCAATAATAAAGGGCTAATGAAAAACATTTTTAGGTCTTCTTCAGCCCAATTATTAGCATTTCTTTTCAATCTATTTTGATGCACCAGCAGAGATTGCAATTCATCATTAGAAATAATTTCGGTCTCAACCGCTAACCATTCCAACAAAGTAGCCTGATTAGTAACTTGAACCACATTAAATTCCATTTCAACTTCCTCAAAAGTCCATTGCTCAAATGATTTCATCCTAACAACTCCCTCACGCGCCACGCCGTTGCCACCGCCACACCGTCCCCCGTGCGGCCTTGCGTCCAAACGGAGTTAGCTAACAAACCGCCTACGGCATGCAAATTAGTGGCTAACGGTTCAGTTTGACTATTCACAGGGTTAAATCTGTCATTCACTTGCACCCCATAACGCGCCACAGGTTGACCTTGCGGAGCTAAAAAACCTTTATCAAACCAAGCATGACGGTTCGTTTCATGCTCAATCGGCAGATTAAAGACCGCTTCCCACACCCGACCTTCATTATCCGTTTGCAAACCACCGCCAAAAATGCTCCCCGTTGCCAAAATGTAATTTTGCGCCTTGATAGCTTGCAAACGACTGGCCGTCTCTATGCGAATTTGGCTGACGCGGCCTGACTCAATCGTACCGTCCACCACCTTGCTACCAATGGTCAACCGCCCACCATGTTGCAAAAAGTAATGGCGCAATTGCTCAAATAACCGTCGCCCTGGCACAGAAGGCGGTAAGGTGCTAATCTCAAAAACAGTGCGGCCTAATTGTCGCTCTAAATCAGCCAAAACAGTGGCATGCTGTTGCAGCCCTAACACCGCAGGAAAGCCGACACGGTTACAGTTCTTAACTTTATCTCGTATCTCCGTAACAATTTGTTGCCGAAACTCAGCTTGCTCAAAAGCATGGGCTAATTCAATTGGCGTAATGTTCATGCGCTCCCGTAACGGAGGTGGCGCATCTATCGTAATGGCCTCACTTTGCACGCCCAAATTTTGGGCATTGAGATTATGGCTAATTAAGGACGGATAAAAGTCCCGCAACTCCTTAAAGCCCACAATCAACATGCTCCCACCCTGACTCAACTCCCCTTGAGCGAGGGCTTTGGGTGCTAAACAGGTCGGATGAACCGCGCCTGCCGTACTCGGCAAGAGCCAATTTTTATCAAAACTGCCTTCATAACCCTCAACCAACTCTAAAAACGCGCCCAAGCTCGCCTCAATTTTAGCTTGGCCTAAGTGATGATAAGGGTGTTCAGGTTGCTCAGTTAGAAACGCGCCTAACTGCTTGGCGGGATTTATGACGGGTTGTTGCGAAGCCGCAGGCTGAAACCCTAACACATCAATACAGCCAGAAGCCAACACCAATGAGCCAATGCCTGTACTCATTAACGCTACTTTTTGTTTCGCTTGGGCTAAATGACAAGCAGTGGTCAACCCCGCCAACCCCGCCCCAATAATAACGGTATCGTAATTCATTGGTCATTGGTCATTGGTCATTAGTCATTGGTCGTTAGTCATTGGTCACTGTCATTAGACAACTGACAAAGGACAACTGACAAAGGACTAATGACCAATTTCGTAATATCCTTCCGTTTCAATTTCGCCGAGGCGAGGTTGATTCGTACCGCTTAACTCAGTCGGTAATTTATCTAAACCTAACAAGCCCACATAAATACCCTCATCTAACTGCATTTGGCGCAAATGTTGCCCCCATAACACGGTACTCATGCCCTTCCAGCGTTCCTGCAAAAAATCAACCAACGCCTGCAAAAAATCAACCAACGCCTTATTGGTTTGCGTAGCAGAAAGTTGTTTATGTTGGTGCATAATGCCCGCCGCCCGATAGGTGCAAAAACCTCCCTGACACGGCCCCATGCCCAAACGCAAATCTCGGCGCAAATCATTAATAATATTCCAATCGTTATGAGCTAAATGATGCTCAATCTGTGGGCGAGTGACAATTTCACATTCACAAATCAATTGCCCCGACAATTCGCCCTTTTCCAGTTTCTCCAACCGTTGACCCAACGTGAAATATTGACCCGCAAAATCCTTGTGCGGATTTTTCAATACAGTGGTCGCCGTCTTACCTGGCCGCGTAACGTTCAATTTCTTACAGACCAAATCCGCCGTATGTTCAGCCATGAGGCGATAAGTCGTCCATTTACCACCCGTAATCGTTACAAAACCGTCCACCCCGTCACGGCTGTTATGGTCAAGCAAGGTATATTTACGGGTCACATCACGCAAATCTGACCCCGCCGATTTATCCTGATACAACGGCCGCACCCCCGCCCAAGCCCGTAATGCCCGAAATTTCTTAAAAGTGGGAATAAGTTTCTCGCCTTCATCTAACATGAGCTTAATTTCCCAATCTTCAATCGCATAATTATCAGGGTCAGATACCTTAACGGAAGTCGTGCCAATCACCGCCACCGAGCCAATTGGCACAATAATATCACCATCATGGGGATGAATACAACGATTAACCACCGTATTGACCATACGGTAATTCATCGCAATCATCGTGCCTTTGCCTGCATAAACCGTCACCTCGCAACCCGCCATGTGAGCGATTTGACCGCCCCACGCCCCCGCCGCGCTCACCACCATATCGGCCTCAATCGTGACCGTTTCACCCGTTACGGTGTTTTTCGCCACCGCGCCTGTCACTTTACCCTGACTCTTCAAAATATCCACAATTTCATGGTAAACCAACGTCTCCGCCCCAAACTCCGCCGCCGACTCGGTCAAGGTGCGGCAGGCTTCCCACGTTTCCACGCTGCCATCAGGCACAGTGAAGGCACGGGTGATACCAGGATTAAGCAACGGCTCACGACGTAAGGCTTCCGCAATGGCAATTTCCTCAACAGGAATCCCTGCCTGTTTGCAACCAAAGTAAAATTTATCGGTAAAATCAAGCGGGTCACCTGGCACAGAAACAAACAGGCCGCCCGTGTCTTCAATGCAATGGGGGATAACTTTTCGTAAGATATTATTCTCTTCAATACACTCCACCGCCGCATCAAAATCATTCACCGCATATCGCCCACCACTATGCAGCAGGCCATGAAACCGCCCCGATGTCCCCATCGAAAGCGCGCCCCGTTCTACCAAAATACATTTGAAGCCCCGTTGCGCCAAATCAAACAGTACCCCACACCCCGTTGCCCCGCCACCAATGATTAAAATTTCGGTTGATTTTTTCATTATTAGTCTTTCAGTCTTTCAGTTAGTCAGTCTTTCAGCTAAAAGCCGACCACCTGACTAACGGAGTATTGTTTAATCAAATGATTTTCATATAAATCTACGATTGGGAAGCATAAACCGTAATCATTCTAAAACAAATCGCCATGTTCTAAGGTAAATTGCTTAAATTTAGCTAAATCTAAATAGGTTTGAATTTGAGGGTGTGCCGATTGGCATAAAAATGGCTCAAAATCAACCACTTGTTGATGACCATCACTAAAAACTAATTCTAATTTGTAGCCCTCAAGATAAGTTACAGATTCAATAGAAATTACGGCATTATCAAGCATTATTATACTTGCTTTTCACACTCATTAAATAAATAATCTAACAACCCCAATACGCGGGCAGGATTACTCGCCATGACTCATCAGGTGACTTAAAGTCACCTGATGAGTCTAACTAAAAGCTACAAAATTTTATTCTACCCAATCAAAGGAGCGAGTAACGGCCTTCTTCCACATGGCAAACAATGTAGTTCGCGCCGCCTCGTCCGCCGAGGGTTCCCAGGTCTTATCAACGCCCCAGTTAGCGCGCATTTCGTCGGTGTTCTTCCAGAAACCAACCGCCAACCCCGCCGCGTATGCCGCGCCGAGTGCGGTGGTTTCAGCCACTTTCGGGCGCACCACAGGTACGCCTAACACGTCAGCTTGGAATTGCATGAGTAAGTTATTGTAAACCATACCGCCATCAACTTTCAACGCGGTCAATGGCACACCAGAGTCGGCGTTCATGGCATCTAAAACTTCACGGGTTTGATAGGCTGTAGCCTCTAAAGTGGCGCGGGCAAAATGGCCGCGATTGACATAACGCGTTAGCCCAGCAATCACGCCACGTGCGCTGTCCTTCCAATAAGGCGCATATAACCCTGAGAAGGCTGGCACAAAATAAATGCCACCGTTATCATCAACCGTCTTGGCGAGATTTTCAACGTCAGTTGAGTTCTCAATCAATTTCAAATTATCACGTAGCCATTGCACCAACGCACCCGTAATGGCGATAGAGCCTTCTAAGGCGTAGACGGTGGCTTCGTTGCCAAATTTGTAACAAACGGTGGTCAGCAAGCCATTTTTAGAGGGTACAATTTCCGTCCCCGTATTCAAAATCATGAAACAGCCCGTACCGTAGGTATTCTTCGCTTCACCAGGGCTAAAACAGGCTTGCCCCACTGTCGCCGCTTGTTGGTCACCCAAGTCGCCACAAACAGGAATCCGTCCACCAAAGGGGCCGTCATCTAGCGTATAGCCATACGCGGTAGGGTCGCTAGAGGGGCGAATTTGGGGCAACATGGACATGGGAACGCCCATGGTTTTGGCAATGTCGGCGTTCCAACTTGTGCCTTCCAAATTCATTAACATGGTACGGGAAGCATTGGTCACATCCGTCACATGTGCGCCGCCATTCACGCCACCCGTCAAATTCCAAATAACCCAGGTGTCAATATTACCAAAAATAGCATCACCTCTTTCGGCCGCTTCACGAATCCCAGGGATATTGTCTAAGAGCCATTTGACTTTCAAGCCCGAGAAATAAGTTGCCAAAGGCAAGCCCACTTGGGCGCGGAAGCGGTCTTGTCCGCCATTCGCGGCCAATTCAGCCACCACTTTATCATTACGAGTATCTTGCCAAACCAACGCGTTGTGATACGGTTTGCCCGTATTTTTGTCCCAAATAACGGTGGTTTCACGTTGATTGGTGATACCAACGGCGGCAATATCTTTAGCCGTAATGCCGACTTTCTGCATCGCCCCTTTAATCACATCTTGGGTGCGCGCCCAAATTTCCATCGGGTCATGTTCCACCCAACCTGGTTTGGGGAAAATTTGTTCATGTTCCATCTGATGAAGCCCGACGGATTCACCTGCATGGTTAAAAATCATACAACGGGTACTGGTTGTACCCTGGTCAATTGCTGCAACATACTTAGCCATAAAAATCTCCTTTGATTCTACTAAGGCGCGTTACATCACGGTAACGCTAAATTGATAATTTTTTTTAGGAGTACGAAAGTTTTACTTTCGCCTGTCAAAATAAAATTTTGACACTTCTATCACCACATTACGTTTAACTCCACAACTCAGCGGCAGTTTTAAGCAAAAGATAAGATGAGGTTGCGCCTGGGTCTTGATGCCCAATACTCCGTTCACCGAGATAACTAGCCCGACCTTTTTTGGCTAAAAGGGGAATAGTGCCTTTCATTCCTGATTCAGCTGCCATAACCCCTTGTTGTAACATTTCTTTCAGGTCAGCCCCATTATTCAGTGCCTGTTGCATAGCATTAATCGCGGGAGTCAGCGCGTCCACCATTGTTTTATCTTCTAATTGAGCCTTGCCCCGTTGCAACACCCCATCTAAACCTGCTTGAAAAATCGCCACTATATCAGCCGCAGCCAATTCGGTTTTCCCTGCACAGGCCGTACTCGCGCGCAGGAACAGCGTCCCATATAATGGGCCAGAAGCTCCCCCCACGCTAGAAATGAGGGTCATCGCAACAGTTTTTAAGACACTACTCACATCAGGCGGATTAGTCTCAGCCAATTTTTTAACCACCGCGCTATAGCCTCGGTCAAGGTTAATGCCATGGTCAGCATCACCAATTTTAGCGTCCAAATCGGTCAGATACTCTTTGTTCTCAGCATAAACTTTTTGCAGGGCCTCAACCCAAGCCACAATATCATCTCGACTAACCATTGCTTAAACTCCCCAACGCAACCCAGGTGTATTCACTGGCGCATCCCATAAACTTAACATTTCGGCATCGGCTTTTACCAACGTAATAGAACAGCCCGCCATGTCTAATGACGTAATGTAATTACCCACTAAACGGCGCGCAATCGTCATGCCTTTGGCTTCGCAAATTTGGTTCAATTCGTTATAAACCAAATAGAGTTCAATCAGCGGTGTCCCGCCCATGCCATTGACCAGCGCAATCACTTGGTCACCTGAGCTAAAAGGCAAATCCGAGATAATCGCTTCAGCCATCAAAGTGACAATTTCTTTCGCGCTCTTCATTTCCATGCGCGTGCGGCCAGGTTCGCCATGAATACCAATGCCTATTTCCATCTCATTCTCGCCCAACTCAAAGGTGGGTTTCCCCGCCGCAGGCACAGTGCATGAGGTCAAGGCCATGCCCATTGAGCGACCATTGGCGTTCACTTTACGACACCAATCCGCAACGGTTTGTAAGTCATCGCCCCGTTCGGCTGACGCGCCGCAAATTTTCTCAGCGATAACGGTTGTGCCAACGCCCCGCCGCCCCGCCGTATAAAGGCTATCTTGCACCGCCACATCATCATCAATCACCACCGACACGACCTCAATCCCTTCGGCTTGGCACAATTCTGCGCCCATCTCAAAGTTCAGAATATCGCCCGTATAGTTCTTAACGATATGCAACACGCCCACCCCGCCATTGACGGCCTTCGTGGCCGCTTCCATCTGGTCAGGCGTAGGCGAGGTGAAAACATCGCCCGCGCAAGCCGCATCAAGCATCCCCATGCCAACAAAACCACCGTGCATGGGTTCATGCCCGCTACCGCCGCCAGAGATAATCCCGACTTTGCCTTTTTTGGGCGCATCGGCGCGTATCACCAAACGGCTATCAAAATCAATCCGCACTAAATCAGCATGAGCCGCACCGACACCTGCCAGTGATTCTTTAACCACATTTGCTGTTTCGTTGATTAGTTTTTTCATGTGCTATTTACCTTTTTACTGAATTAAAAACCAAACGGTGCAACCGCCATATAAAGAAGTGCCGCAATAATGGAGCCAATGACTGGGCCAACCACAGGAATCCAGGAATATTCCCAATCACTATCACCTTTACCCGCAATGGGCAAAACAAAGTGAGCAATCCGTGGGCCGAGGTCACGGGCGGGGTTAATGGCGTACCCTGTTGGGCCACCGAGAGATAAACCAATCGCCAAAACCAACAACGCCACCGGGATAATCCCTAACGCGCCCATTGAAACATTAACGGTTGAACCCGCCTCAGCATAAGAAACGCCCTTGATACATAAAATCCCGAATATCAAGACAAACGTACCGATAATCTCGCCCATTAAGTTTGAGGTTACATTACGAATGGCGGGGCCAGTGCTAAAGACCGCTAATTTAAGCCCCTGGTCTTTCGTTTCAGCCCAGTGGGGTAAATACATTAACCAAACTAACGTTGCGCCTAAAAACGCTCCAATCATCTGCGCCACAATATAGGGGCCAACTTGCGCCCATGCGAATTTACCTGCCACCGCCAAACCAATAGTCACCGCGGGGTTGAGATGCGCCCCACTTGCCGCCGCTGAAATATATGCGCCGACAAAGACGGCCATCGCCCAGGCCAAGGTGATGACAATCCAGCCTGAATTGTTACCTTTGGTTTTAGCCAAAAGCACGTTGGCAACCACACCATCACCTAGAAGAATCAAAAACATTGTACCAATCACTTCGCCTACAAAACCGTTCATATTTTCCTCCTTCAACATTGAAGAACTAAATTTATTTTAAGTAGAGATTATTTGCTTGGTTTGTCATCAAGCCGACAAACGGGGGAATAGTTAAGGAGTACGAAAATTTTATTTTCGTGGTCAAAATAGAATTTTGACCCTCCCGCTTACATATAACTAAAATTGAACTATTTTTGGAAAATTACACACCTCCTTTCAGATAACTTAAGGGCTATGCCAACTAATAATATAGAAAAAGGCACAAAACCTCACCTTCCCTTAGCAGGAAGGTAGTCTGTGCCTTAGTAGAATTTTTAGTTGGTTCAGGGGAAAACAACAGCTGTTCAACATAGCACCTTTACTTTGTTTGAACCACTCTTGTATAAAATGAACGTTCACAAATTTACATCTAAAGAATAACCCCTATCATAGCACTTTTTTCTCATTTGGTCAAATAGTGAGGCCAATTATATGTGAATTTTTTCACACTATTTAATAAGCAAAAAGTGAGTTTAGGATAACCCTAAACTCACTTTGAAGGCATAGACCTCACAAGTCTCGAAGACCTGTGAGGTCTTATAAGTACCTAAGCTAGGACTTACGCAAAACTGTTCATTTTGAGGAGTGACACACGCCCTCGTGTGTCACTGTTAGCACGAGGGCGTGCTAACTCCGCGATTTTTACACGCCCTCGTGTGTCACTGTTAGCACGAGGGCGTGCTAACTCCGCGATTTTTGCGTAAGTCCTATAAGCAAAAGTTTTGCGGCATGTTTTAGCCATTATAAGGCTTGAAGCCTTATAATGGCTGCCGCAGAATTTATGCTCACCTACTTATTCATAAAAATTTTACTTCAACTCAGGCAATTCAGCCGTAACATTTTCATTCCACCAATACATACAGGTGGTACAGGGGCTGCCAAATTGCTTAAAGCCGTCCAAATCAACTTGCTCTAGGCTCTTACCCGCAGGTAACACTTCCTTACCTTGATTATCCTTAATTGGCCCTTTGAAGACATCAAAACGGGTAAATTCACCCTTGAGCATCTTCGCCAACGTATCTTTAATGAGGGTTAAATCCTCCGCAGGCAAATCCGCCACGCCAGGTTGCAGGGTCTCCCCTTCCATGAAGCCATATAAACCTAACGCCCCAGAATCAGCATCAAAATATTCTGAGCCAGCTTTCCAGGTGCCATCGCGAGATTCCTTTACAATGCGAGCATAAACCACGCCCCAATTGTAATACATGGAAGTTAAACAAGTATCAATCTTACAATTACCTGAATAGTCGTAGGTAATCCCCCATTTGCCTTTCGGGGCGGCTTCGGCAGGTGCAGGTGTATCCGCGCCCGTCATAACCACTTGCGCGCCCCCATCAAATAAGGACGCGGCGGCCTCTTTTTCCTTAATGGGGTCGTGCCAAGTGAAAATCCAACGCACGTCCATTTTACAATCAGGACAAGTTTTTTGTAAGCCTAAAGCAAAGGCGTTACCCAAACGTAATTCTTCAGGAATGGGGAAGGTGGCAATATAACCCGTTTTAGGATTGCCATCTTTTTTGGCGCGCGCCCCCGCCAACATGCCCGCAAGATATTTGATGTCTTCCATGGCTCCAAATAAATTACCAAAGTTTTCATCATTGCTCTTAAAACCGCTAATGTGAACAATATTCACTTCAGGAAATTCACTCGCCACAATTTCAGAGGCATCCATGTAACCAAAAGATGTGGTAAAAATGACGTTAAAGCCTTTACGGGCTAAAGAGCGAATCACTTGCTCGGCATCAGCCCCCTCCGCCACCGTTTCCACATACGCGGTGTGGACATTATCGACATTTTTCTCAACATACATCCGCCCTACATCATGAGATTGAGTCCAGCCACCATCATCATGCGGCCCGACATAAACAAATGCGACGTTATATTTTCCTTCCACCACATCAGGAATTTGGTAATTACCCGCTTTGGCTTCCTCTTTAGGAGCTTCTTCTTTTTTTACTTCTTCTTTGGGAGCTTCTTCTTTCTTAACTTCCTCTTTAGCTGGCTCTTCCTTCTTAGGAGCTTCAGGGGCCGCCCCACCACATTGCGCCGCCATTAAGGCCAAGGCCAAAATCACCAACAAAATGGATAGACTACGTTTCATAACATCTCCTCCTTAAGGCATTGATTAGCCCTCTTCCTCAAGAGACTAATCCTAATTAAATAATAGATAGAGGCAAAACGTTTAGGCTACGCCGCCTTATTTAGTTAACTGTAAATCAAGGGTACGTTAGCATATTTTCAGGCGAAAAGCAAATTTTCAAATAACACTGACCTTTATTTTGGCGCACGCGTCAATTTTAACAATGCGTTTAACGCGGCCTCCATTTGTCGTAATTCTTCGCCATATACCGCCCAATCGCCGCGACGGAGAGCCGCTTGTGCCGCGTTATAGTGGCTAGAGGCGGATTCGGCAAGCGTGGCAATGCTGGCGGTATCCAAATTGAGATTGTTGGTGGTGGGTTGACTACTAGGTGGCGGGGGCGCATTATCCACCCCTGATTTAATGAAAAGACTTTTTAAGGCCGCCGCAAAGGTTTCGGCCATGACAATTTGGTCGCCAGAAGCCACAATCACCCGCTTAAGTTCGGGAATTTGCCCACTTTCGGCCTGCAAATAAAGCGGCTCTACATATAATAGGGTATCTTCCAACGGCAAAACCAACAAGTTACCACGTATAACGGAAGAGCCACTTTGATTCCACAGAGTCAATTGCGAGGAAATTTCAGGGTCTTGGTCAATGCGCGCCTCAATTTGCAACGGGCCAAAAATCATCTCCTGTTTGGGGAATTGAATCACCATTAATTCCCCGTAATGGTCGCCATCGGTGCGGGCCGCTAACCAGGCAATCATGTTATCTTTATTAACGGGGGTGAAGGGTTGAATCAAGGCAAATTCTTCCTTAACTTCCCCTGGCAAGGCCAAAATGACGTAATATGGCTCGACGGTTTGGGTCTCACCTTGATAGGTTTCTTTAGGCAATTGCCATAAATCTTCTTTATTGTAAAAAACATTCACATCTCGCATGTGATAAATTTGGAAAAGTTGGCTCTGAATGCGAAATAAATCTTCAGGATAGCGCAAATGGCTGCGTAAATCGGCAGGCATGGCCGCGAGAGGCGTAAATAAATCAGGAAAAATCTGCTGATAGGCTTTAATCAAGGGGTCAGTTTCATCAACGATATAAAAGGTTAGGTTGCCATTATAAGCATCAATCACCACTTTAACTGAATTACGGACATAATTTACCTGCCGATTAAATTGGCGTGTCGGTTCAGAATAGGGGAATAAATCAGAGGTGGTATAAGCATCTTGCAGCCAATATAAGTGGCCGTCGTCACCAATCACGAGATAAGGGTCATGGTCATACTCCAAAAAGGGCGCGATACGGCTCACTCGTTCTTTTATATTACGGTATAACATCACCCGACTATCGGCGGTAAATTCTTGACTTAGTAACATATTGACATCAGAAAGGTAGATGGCAAAAGCAATTTTCTTCAAATAACTGCCCATAATCACGCCGCCATTGCCCTCATATTGGCTGTAGACATTTTCATCGCCACTCGGATAATCAAATTCGCGCTCGGTAGTTTTTACAAAAACGTAATCATCGGTACTTTCACCGTAATAAATCTCAGGCCGCGTGATGGTGAGGCCAACGGAGGTGCGCGGTGGTAAATCTTGCACCCATAAACGGGGCAAGCCCTCTTTCGTCACTTCATTAATAGGATTAACCACCACCCCATAGCCATGCGTAAATTGTAATTTTTGCGTGACCCAGGTTTGTTGCAAACGACTTTTATCTAACTCACGCGGGGCCAGGGCAACTTGGCGCAATTCGTTATTAACTATATAACGGTCAAGGTCAATATCATTAAAATGGTAATAAAGACGAATAGCTTGAATTTGTTGATAGGTTTGTTGTAAAGGGCGGTAATCCCACAACCGAATGTTGTTGAGTGTGGTGGCATTACGCTCGGCGATAGCAGGCGTGAGGATGGTAGGCTTGGCAAAATCACGTTCCGTAATATGGTCAAGTCTGTAGGCCAAGTTGGTAAAATCAATATTACTTTTAATGTAAGGGGTTTCTCGCGCCAACTCGTTGGGTTCAACCACATAACGTTGCACCACCGATGGCACAATACCTAGCCCCAAAGTGCTAATGATGAGCCAGACAAAAACCACCGCTAAACTCAGGGCTTGACGGTTTAAGAAAATATTAAGTATCAGAATTATCGCGGCGATAAGTGCCATGAAGGACATGGTTTGTAAGGCGGGCAAACTCACACTAATGTCAGTGTAACTCGCCCCAAATGCCACGCCGCGCTCAGAATATAACAACGCAAAGCGACTCAGCCAATGCCCCCAGGCGACGGTCAAAAAGATAAGCGCGCCCAAGATGGACATATGCAGTTGAATATGAGGCAAAATGACGGGAAAACGCCCCTCCGCCAAGGTGGTTTGTTGGGCTAGAGCATAAACCGCCAAGGCTGCCCCCATCGCCAGAAAGAGGGCAAATAACAGCCAACTTTGCATAAAGTTCATCACAGGTAAGCTGAAAATGTAAAAGCCCACATCCTGCTGAAAAATCGGGTCAGCCAAACCAAAAGATTGTTGCGCCAGATAACGCCTGAAAATCAGCCAATCTAGCGAGGCCGCTGACCCCATGAGCCAGGCTAAAATTAGCCCTACCAACCCAATCAACCTGATAATGATTTTTTGTGAGACTAAAATCTCATCACTAAAAAACAAAATGTTACGAATTGAGAGCCAACGGGCTATCAACGCATTCGTCACAAATATGGCTGCCACCGCCAGCCCCACTCCCAAGCCTACGGTAAGTTGCGACCCTAGTTGGGTGAAATAAACCGAGGCCAACCCCAAATGGTCAAACCACAAATAATCAATATATAACCCAATACCAAAGCGCACTAAAAGGTAAATGGTTAAAAACGTAATGACGATAGCCCAAAAGCGCATGGTGCCTCTGCTCGGCAAGTTGGCCTGCGGGGAAATGTTTATTGTACGACCGTTCATGGTATAGCTCCTATTATTTCATCAATTGATGACTTACTTTTAGACTGACACGGTATCTTAGTTAGTATACCATACCTTACAGCAATTAACCGCATGGCTAATCCATCATCACCTACTGGCTATTTTGCCCAAACGAGTTAAATTGTGTACATTAATTCAATTGATTTAAGAAACATGCACTTATAAGGAGATTATTTTATGAATAAGCTAAAAGTTGGCGTTTTAGGCGCGACAGGAGCTGTTGGGCAACGCTTCGCCCAATTGTTAAGCCATCACCCCTATTTTGATTTAACTGTGTTAGCGGCTTCGGGTCGCTCGGCGGGTAAAACATATCGTGAGGCCACCCATTGGATATTGACTGACCCCATGCCCAGTGAATTGGCAGACCTCACCGTACAAGATATGTCAACGAGTTTAGACTGTCAATTGCTTTTTTCCGCGCTACCCACTGACCAAGCCCAAGAATGGGAAGTTCCGTTGGCGGCGGCGGGTTATGGCCTCTTCACCAATGCGGGGCCACATCGCATGGACGCGGATGTGCCGCTATTGCTACCCGAAGTGAACCCAGGCCATTTAGCCATGTTATTACGGCAAAAAGAGCAACGCGGTTGGGAAAGGGGGTTTATTGTTGCCAATTCTAACTGCACAGCCATGCCCATGGTAATGGCTTTAGCGCCACTAGTAACTCAATTTGGGGTTGATGCGGTAATTGCGAACTCCATGCAAGCCATTTCGGGCGCAGGCTATCCTGGCGTGCCGAGCCTTGATATGATTGATAACATTGTGCCTTTCATTGGCGAAAGCGAAGAAATCAAGATGAGCGAAGAAAGCAATAAAATGTTAGGCCAATGGGTCAATCAGGAACTCGTTTCGGCGGGCATTGCCATTAGCGCGCATTGTAATCGTGTCCCGGTGAGCGACGGGCATACCGTGACGCTATCAGTACGTTTCAAGAATAAACCGTCATTAGATGATATTGTAGCTGCCTGGCAAAATTGGCAGCCACTCCCACAACAGTTAAAACTGCCTTCAGCCCCGCAACCCGCCCTAGTCGTGCGGAGTGAATCGAACCGCCCACAGCCTCGGCTTGACCGCAATACGGGGCGCGGCATGGCAACGGTGATTGGTCGGCTGCGGCCATGTGAGGTGTTGGATGTGCGTTTTGTGACGCTGGCTCATAACACCATTCGCGGTGCGGCAGGTGGCTCCATTCTTAATGCGGAGTTAATGTACGCGCAGGGGATGTTGTAATTTTGCGAATCTATACTAGGCAAGGGCATAAATTCGCCTGTCAAAATTTCATTTTGACAGGCGAAAGTAAAACTTTCGCACTCCTGAAAAGTTTAATTTGTCCCCTCGCGCAGTATATAGATTTAATGATTTTCGTAGGGGCAGGGCTTGTCCCTGCCCACAATGGGGGCAAGCACAAGGCATTGCCCCTACAAAATGCCAACGATTTTTTAATCGGTATAAACTATTTTTTAATCGGTATAAACTTTATTGAAAAAGGGTTGGAACAAGGTCGCCAAGCTGAGAAACAAGCCATGGCGTTGACCATGTTACAGAAAGGGTTAGACCTCGCTTTTATTAGTGAAGTGACAGGGCTTACCCTAGAAGAGTTACAATAATTGCCCTCAATTTAATAACGTACCCTATTCATAGGTA
Source organism: Chloroflexota bacterium (assembly GCA_020049115.1). Taxonomy (GTDB): domain Bacteria; phylum Chloroflexota; class Anaerolineae; order 4572-78; family J111; genus JAIFLK01. The sequence continues at coordinate 36,091 of JAIFLK010000024.1, forward strand.
GCCCTTTTGTTTTAATTGCAATTTGACTATGCCCCTGGTATAATGAAACCAAGATTGAGCTCAGGTTAGCTTGAAACCTCACGCGATTTGATAGGAAAGCCATGAATCAGCTAAAAGTGTTAGTAATAGACGACGACTCGACAACCTGTGATTTGTTAGAAACTATTTTACAGATGAGAACTATCAAACGGCCTCGGCCAACGGTATAAGTGGAATTGGGATTATATCGCTGCTAGAAAAAGAAAGGCCGCAGCTACTTATCCTTGATTTAAATTTAGGGTCTCAGGAAACATTAGAATATGTGACTGAAATTAAGCAGGATGAGAATTGGCGAGATTTAGTTATATTGATGACTTCGGCGATAGACCGTCGCCAAGATTGTTTGGCCGTCGGGTCCACTGATTTCATCCTTAAACCATTTGGCTGGCAACATATTACCCATTTAGTTAACCAGCTAGTCACTGCTCCTGTCAACTGACCGCCCCTGCCCCCAAGTTAAGTTAGTCTCTCTTTGATAGCTCCTTAACAATTGAACGGTGCGCCAACCTCTCGCTAAGTTGTCACCCCAGCGAAAGGCTGGCGCACCATGTTTATTTAGTCGCGAGAGTTAGCCCAGGCCAACCCCAAGCTCATGAAAAAACTATATCATTAGATAAGAACGAGGTACCATTGTGGCTCGCAAACATCGTCGTAAGCCAGATGATATGAATTGGTATAAGATGGATTTACACCTACATACGCCTGCTTCAAACGACTATTTAGAACCAAAAGTAAGTTATTTGGATATTTTACGCAAGGCCGAGCAAGCGGGCCTTGACATTATTGCCTTTACCGACCATAACACGGTGTCAGGCATTAGGGCTTTACGCAAAGAAGTTGAGGAGTTGCAACTACTAGAACAACTTAAGCGGATTCGGCGTGACGAAGAAGACCGTTTAAGTGAATATCGGCGGCTGTCAGATAAAGTATTATTGTTGCCAGGGTTTGAATTGACCGCCACCTTTGGTTTTCATGTTATTGGTATTTTTCCCCCTGAAACCACCGTCCGTGAATTGGAACATATTTTGCTTAATTTACGTGTTCCGCCTGACCGCTTGGATATTGGTAGCACGGAGGTTGGGGCAACGGTGGATGTCCTCACCGCTTATCGCACCATCAATGAGGCGGGCGGCATTGTCATTGCGGCTCATGCCAATTCAACGCATGGCGTGGCAATGCAAGGCTTTAATTTTGGTGGTCAAACCAAAATTGCTTATACCCAAGACTCCCAACTCCATGCCTTAGAAGTGACCGATTTAGAAGTAAAACGGCGTAATACTACGGCCAGTTTTTACAATGGCTCTAAGCCTGAATATCCTCGGCGCATGCACTGCATTCAGGGGTCAGATGCCCATCGCCTTAATCGTGACAGCAGTGATAAAAATCGGCTAGGCGTGGGCGATAGAGTAACCGAAGTACGGCTCTCCGAAGTTAGTTTCCGTGGCTTGAAAGAGCTATTTTTAGGCAACGATTTCTCCAAAGCTCGCCCCTTTCGCCCCACTCAAGCCCCTGTTGACCATATTTTGGCGGCGCGCCAACAAGGGCCTAATATTGTGCAATCTTTTCATGAGTCCATGCACCAACGCGGCGGCCATTTGGATAATATTTTGGCGGATATTTGTGCTTTTGCGAACACCAATGGTGGCACACTCTATGTGGGGTTGTCTCATTTACTAAACAAGCCGCTTGTGGGCATTGCGAAGCCTAATGAGGCCATCACCTTGATTCAAGCGGAACTTGAGAAGAAAATTACCCCGCCGTTGGAAGTGCAAATTGAACGCCAAGAGACACAAGATAAAAAAATATTACAAATTTCTGTGCCAATGGGCGATAATCCGCCGTATGCCATTGATGAGAACAAAATTTATGTGCGGGATGAAACCGACACCAATTTAGCGGTACGGGATGAAATTGTGGCTTTGGTCAAGCGGAGTTTGAAATTACCGCCAACCTATCGCCATGAGGTGATAGTTACGGATAATATCCCGCTACCGATTGAGGAAATTATCTCCACCGAAACAAAACCACCGCTAGATACGCCCAAAACGGGCGTGGAAATTGTGTTGCGGGAAGAGCGTAAAGGTAAAATTTATTACAGTTTACTGGACTTACGCAATGGTGATGTGGTGCATAATGTGACCAAACGGTCAGCCCGTAAGCTGTGGCAATATGCGTTACAGGAATATGAAAATAATGCCGTTGATGCCAATAAGGTTGTATGGCAAGGGAACATTGGCATGTGGAAAAAGCAGAAACGGGGCGTTCAAGTCAGGTTTGACATGGTGCAACGAGACGATGAAGGCAAAATTCATGTCTATTATGGTGTGACCTACGATGGCATTGACGGCATGTGGCAAAAATTGATTGATTCACAGGAAGGAGTAGTTGTAAACTCATGACATTACGAGAGCAAATTGATCATGACCTGAAAGAGGCCATGAAAGATAAAGATAAAGTACGGCTAGAAACTATCCGCATGTTACGGTCAGCCATTCGTTATGCTGAAATTGAAGTGGGGCATGAACTAGACTCGGCTGAGGTGTTGGATATTGTTCTTAAGCAAGTGAAACAACGGCGCGATTCCATCAGTCAATATGAACAAGGTGGACGGCCTGATTTAGCGAGCAAAGAGATGGCTGAGGTTGCCATTTTGCAAGCCTATTTACCTCAACAACTCACCTCCGAAGACGTTGAGACGAAAGCCAAAGCCATTATCGCCGAATTAGGCGTGACGGATGCGAAGGGCATGGGGCAGGTCATGAAGCGGCTGACAGCAGAATTAAAAGGCCAAGCCGATGGTAAATTAGTTAGCCAAATTGTTAAACAACTGTTAACGGCTTAGTCCGCTTAGTCATTTGATGACTAAACTAGGTAGGACTTACGCCAAACACCAGAATAAATTCTGGATTTGCCCCAATCAGCCATTTTTGCGTAACTCCTACTAGGGCTTATACCTGGGGTTCACGATAATTCGTGAACAATTCGCAAAGAACCGCGAGTGCCAGGTGTAAGCCCTAATTCTATTACATTAGGACTTACGCAAAAGCCAAGTCTACTCCCCCTTAATCCCCCCAACATCGGAGGGAGATTTTACTCCCTCTCCGACATAGGAGAGGACTGGGGTGAGGTGTTTGCGTAAGTCCTAACCTCTATTTATTTAAACTTACCTTATGGTACAAAAAAATGGCAGTCAACGAGTCAATCGATTTGGTTTCATCATAAACATCGCTTTTTGGCGTAGTTTATTACTTGGCCTGCTCTTTGCGACTCTCGGTGCCCTTATTTTAAGTTATCAAGCCCCCACTAACTACATTGTTAATTTACAACTCAACGATGTAGCCCCGTCAGATATTATTGCCCCAGACCCCATTTCTTACGCCAGTGCGATTGAAACTAAACAAGAACAAGAGCGCGTTAAAAACGCGATTGACATATTTTACACCCCACCTGACCCTAAAATTGCCCGCGCCCAAGTAGCCCGCCTACGTCAAATTTTTGACTATTTAGATACAGTCAGAGCCGATGAGTACAGTTTATTACCTCAAAAAGCGGCATGGGTACGGGCAATTCCTGATTTATCGTTGTCTGATATTCTTATTGACCAGGTATTGATTACGCCTGACCAGCAATGGGACGCGACCAAACAAGAGGCTCTAGCCATTTTAGACCAGGTTATGCGAACAGAGATTCGAGAAAGTCAGGTTAATAGTACCCGTCGCCAACTCCCTAATCGGGTGGCCCTGGACACGCCTGAGCAGCAAACCGCAATTATTGTGGGCATTACTGAGGATTTGATTAGGCCAAATACCTTCCCCGATTTAGCCCGAACCACTGAGGAACAACGGTTAGCTACGGAGAAGGTGCCACCCGTCACTATTCAAATTGCTAAAAACGAACTCATTGTCTCTGCGGGACAGCTAATTCAGCCGATTGATTTAGAAAAGCTAGCCGCATTAGGACTGCAACAACCCCCTTATAATTGGCTAAGTGATTTACTCGCACCGACTCTGTTAATATTTTTAACAACGAGCCTCATTGCGGCTTATCTGCGCCAATATGCCCCTCATATTATTACAGATATAAAACGGTTTGTTTTATTGGGAGTATTGCTCTTGGTCTTTCTGGTGGCCGCCAAGTTAATTATTCCCCATGAGGCCATTGGGGTCTATTCTTATCCCATTGCGGCTTTAACCATGCTCATTGCGGTCTTGATTGATGTGCAATTAGCCTTTTTTATTACCGCCATTCTCGCAATTTGGGCGGGTTATATGGCGACTGAAAATTGGCTTAGAGTGGTACTTTACTTAATATTAAGTGGTTGGACAGGTGCTTTAGCTTTAAATAAAGAACGGTCAGTGAGTACCTTAATTTGGGCAGGCTTATATGTTATTTCCGTTAATATTTTCGTTATTTTTATTTTCGCCCTCAATGACACTAAACTAGATATGCCCATTAACTTACAGGCCGTTATTACCGCAGGTGCGTTAAATGGTGTTTTTTCAGCAGGGACGGCTCTGATTGGCTTGATTAGCATTGGTCAAATGCTAGACATTACAACCACCATGCAATTGGCAGATTTAGCCCGCCCCACACATCCCCTATTACGGCAATTATTACTTAATGCACCTGGCACCTATCACCACAGCCTTATGGTGAGCAATTTGGCCGAGCAAGCGGCGGAACGCATTGGCGCAGATGCGTTATTAGTGCGGGTCATGGCCTATTATCACGATATTGGCAAAATCCAACGCCCCTACTTTTTCGTTGAAAATCAGCCGCAAGGGGTCAATGTTCACGAAAAATTGGACCCTAAAGTGAGCGCACAAATCATTATTAGCCATGTGACCGATGGACTAGATTTAGCCAAAAAACATCGACTGCCGTCGGCTATTCGGGCAGGAATTAGCCAACATCATGGCACAACCCTCGTTAAATTTTTCTATTACCAAGCGGTCAAAGAGGCCAATGAGAAAGGGACGCAAGTGAATGAGGATAATTTTCATTACCCTGGCCCACGCCCACAAAGCAAAGAAAACGGCATTTTAATGTTAGCGGATGTAACGGAGTCGGTGGTACGGGCGTTGAAACCGACCTCAGTTGATGAAATTTATGAAATTGTCCAGAAAATGATTGCTGAGAAATTAGAAACGGGCCAGTTAAATCAATGTGATTTGACCATTGCAGATATTCACAAAATCCGTGAGGCTTTTGTAGATATTTTGCAAGGAGTCCACCATCCACGCATAAAATACCCTGACCCAGTGAAGCCAACGGGGTCAGTTGACGACAAAGGTGAACAAGGGGCTGCGCCACTACCTGTGAACAACCCGAAGAAACCATCTCCCAATGCGCCACCTTCACTGGCCGCCCCCCCCCCACCCATTTCTCAACCCGCCAAATTGATTCGGCGGGAATAAACTGCAAACCTCACCCCAACCCTCTCCTACTAGGAGAGGGAGCAAAATCAACCCAAAACAGGAAACACCCCATGGACATAGAAATTCAAATTGATGACCCCTTTGCTCCGCAAATTAAAGCGGAACTCATTGAAGCCGCGCTAACCCGCACCCTCACTATTATGGAAATGCCCTCCGCCGTGACAGTGGTGATAACCGATAGCCAAGCCGTGCAAGAATTAAACGCCCAATATCGCGGCGTGGACAGCCCCACTGATGTTTTATCATTTGGTAATGAGCCTGACCCCGATTTTCCTGACCCCGAAGAAGATGACTATTTAGGTGATGTAATTATTGCTTATCCTGTCGCTGAGGCGCAGGCGCAAGCCGCAGGCCATGCCGTTATGGATGAGGTTATTTTGTTAGCCGTGCATGGCACATTACATTTACTCGGTTTTGACCATGACACCCCCGAAGATAAAGCCGAAATGTGGGCCAAACAACAACAAATCATGGCTGAGTTAGGCTTGGCGCATATTCAACCCACTGAAAATTGAACGCGAAGTATTACGAATAAAGCGAATGGGGCGAAATTAAAACTGACTCCGCTGCTATAATTCGTTAGGCAAACCAAAAAGTTCCACCTGTAAATAATACAGTGATGGTCAGGTCAGTCAGACAAGAATGTCTAACCTACCTGACCCAACGGTAGAACAGACAAGAATGTCTGTTCCAAACAGCTATGCTCTGAAAATTTACAGGTGGAAAAAATTTGCACTCCAGAAAAGTTTAATTTATGTCTCCTCGTAAAATCAGCCGTTTAGAGAGTTTCCAACATGCCTTTCATGGAATTGGTTACACTTTCCGTACCCAACGCAATGCTCAAATTCATTTAGCCATTGCCCTAATGATTGTCATCGTGGGGCTGGAAGTCGGTTTACCGTTAGCAGAATGGGCAATTTTGGCTTTAACCATCGGCTTAGTCATAACCGCCGAAACGCTTAATACAGCGTTAGAGGTTGCCATGGATCACCTCTCGCCCGCGATTCACCCTGAAGTTAAAATTGTAAAAGATGTCTCGGCGGGCGCAGTGTTATTGGCCGCGCTGACGGCGGTAGTGGTGGGCTTGCTCATTTTGGGGCCACCATTGTTACAATTATTAACGCCATGATTGAAATTCAATTACGTCACTAAGCAAATTGTTACCACCTGTAAATAATTGGGGGATTTGGAATAGGAGTCCGCAATTCTTTGCGGAGTGTCCGTAAATAATTACGGACTCCTTCAAGTTATCACCTAAAAATTTACAGGTGGAATTGTTACATTGGTGCGCCGACATCCTGTCGGCTTTAGGGCGAGCCGACAAGATGTCGGCGCACCGAGTTCAAAGACACCCCATGGTTGAAGTTACTCCTGCCCGTAGGCAATATTTACAAACAAAAAAACAGTACCCTGACGCGATTGTCTTTTTTCGCATGGGGGATTTTTATGAATGTTTTGATGATGATGCCGAAACCATCTCAAAGGTGCTAGATTTGACTCTGACCTCCCGCGCCGCTGCCAAAGATGAGGCGCGCATTCCCATGGCGGGTGTGCCTTATCATGCCGCCGAGGGTTACATTGCCCGTTTAGTGAAGGCAGGTTACAAAGTTGCCATTTGTGAGCAAATGGGCGAGCAACCCAAAAAAGGCCCCATGCATCGGGAAGTGACCCGCGTGGTGACGGCGGGGACAGTGGTTGAAGAAAATTTACTGTCACAAAACGAAAATAATTACCTCATGGCGGTCATCGTGGCGGGGCAACAGGCGGGTTTGGCCTATGTAGATATTACGACAGGTGAATTTGCGGCCACTCAATTGGCGGGAACGGAGATTGAACGACTGCTTGTTAATGAAATTACCCGCCTGAAACCTGCCGAAATCATCATGCCCGATAAGGTGACGGTTATTTCCGTCACGTCACTCGCCCTGACCCATTCCAATTATGAAGCCTGGCATTTTGAGTTGCCTAAAACTAAACAGGTGTTGCAACGCCATTTTAATGTTGCCACATTAGCGGGCTTTGGTCTAGCGGAAATGCCCCTCGCCACCCAAGCGGCAGGCGCGGTGATTCAATATGTGGGTGATATGCAAAGCTCCGCCTTAAGCCAAATTACGCGACTAAATGTTTACAGCACCACCAGTTTTATGACCCTGGACGCGACGACGCGGCGCAATTTGGAATTAACCGAAACAATTCGCAGTGGTAGCAAGCAAGGTTCATTATTGGAAGTGCTAGACCAAACCATCACCCCTATGGGCGGGCGGCTGATACGCAAATGGCTGCATCAACCCTTACTAGAAGTTACGCCCATTCAGCAACGCTTGGCAACGGTTGAGGCGTTCACTCGCCAAACCATGACCCGCCATGAATTACGTCAGCAAATGAAACAAGTGGCTGATTTAGAACGGCTGACCAATCGCGTGTGTCAGGGCATTGCCCAACCGCGTGATTTATTGGTGTTGCGGCGTAGTTTGGCGGCGATTCCCGCGATTGAGGCGGGGGTCATGCAATTGGCCTTAAATAACGAAGAGTTACCGTTAGATGCCTGTCCAGAGGTGATTGCTCTGATTGAACGGGCCATTGTGGATGAGCCACCCGCGGTGGTTTCTAAAGGGAATTTTATTCGACCTGGCTTTTCGGTGGAGTTGGACACATTATTACAAAGCTCGCGCGAGGCCAAAGCATGGGTGGCGAATTTGGAGGCGGTGGAACGCAAACGGACGGGCATTAAAAGTCTGAAGGTGAGCTTTAACAAAGTATTTGGCTATTACATTGAAGTGACCCATAGCAATGTGGAGCAAATTCCGCCTGAATATATTCGTAAGCAAACCTTAACCAGTGCGGAACGGTATATTACACCTGATTTAAAAGAGTACGAAACGCTCATTCTTAATGCCCAAGAGCGTGAATTAGAGTTGGAGACGCGCCTTTTTCAGGAAATTTGTACGCAAATCGCCCATGCTGCTGACCGTTTATTAAGCACTTCACAGAGTTTGGCTTACCTGGATGTGGTGGCGGCGTTGGCAGAGGTGGCCTTGCAAAATAATTACGTCCGCCCGACCTTGAGTGCCGATGACCGTTTGGAGATTGTGGCAGGGCGGCATCCCGTCGTGGAAGGCATGGCGTTGGTTGACCCGAATGGCGTGCCGATTTCGTTTGTGGCGAATGACAGCACCATGTCGAGTGAAGAATTAATACACTTAATTACGGGGCCAAATGCGGCGGGTAAATCCACCTATTTACGGCAAGTTGCCCTGATAACACTCATGGCGCAAATCGGCTCATTCGTTCCCGCGCAATCGGCGCACATCGGCTTGGTTGACCGCATTTTTACCCGTATCGGGGCGCAAGATGAAATTCATACGGGGCAAAGCACTTTCATGGTGGAGATGGTGGAGACGGCGGCCATTTTAGCCCAAAGTACGCCGCGCAGTTTGGTG
>JAIFLK010000230.1 GCA_020049115.1 Chloroflexota bacterium
TACAAATAGTTGATAAACAATTACTTGAGAAACCCTTGGGGACAATTTACGATATTTCGCCTGACCTGCAAAAATTATTGCAAAATGTTGCGGATGATGTCGTCTCACGGTTGGGCTGCGTAGGGGCTATGGTCGCGACCCTAGAGTCGGACAATACCATGCCCGTACGGGCATATGCGATTGATATTGCGCCCTCGCTCATTCGTCAACTTGAAAGTCGTTTAGGGGCAACAATTGTTGGTCCGAGGTCAGTTTCTTATTTAGACGACGCTAATTTTCAAGAAAACTTGAGCGTGCGGGCGGTTAAAGGGGTCAATAATCAGCCCCAAATTGTGGTTTCTAATAAATTGTATGATTTATTTCGCCCCGTTGTTAATAAGGCTTTATCTGAATTGGCCCAGAAATTATCGGGGATTAAGCAGGTGATTGCCGTACCCTTTTTCTTGGAAGATGAAGTGGTCGGCAATCTTTTCGCGGCCTCACGACGGGAATTTACCCAACAGGATATTGGCTTTTTGACCGCGTTTGGCAAGCAAGCGGCTGTCGCCATCAAAAGTCAACGCCACTTAACAGAAACGCAAGCCCTAGAACGGGTTATTTTATCCATGCAATCCAGTATTACGGATGAAACCCTGATTTTGCAAACCATTGTGGACTCAGTGGTGCAACGGCTGGGCTATGCGGGTGCGGTGGTTGCCACGTTGGAATCTAACAATACCTTACCAGTGCGAGCGTATGCGGTGGATATTGCCCCGAAGTTATTAAACCAATTGCAGGATAAATTAGGCGTTCATATTGTTGGGCCTAAATCGGTTGTTTATTTGGATGATGATAACTTTAAAGATAACCTGAGCGTGCGCGCCGTTAAAGGGGTCAATGGTCGTCCCGCTAAATTTATTGTTTCCGATAGTTTATATGATTTATTCCGCCCCATTATCAATCGCCCCCTTTCCATGATTGCTCAAAAACTCACTGGGATTCGCCAAGTGATTGCTGTACCATTTTTCTTAAATGATGAAGTGGTCGGCAATTTATTTGTGGCAACGCGCCGCGCTAAATTCTCGGCGCAAGAGCGTGACCTGTTAGCAGCCTTTGGGCAACAAGCGGCGGTAGGTATTCGAAATGCGCGGCTCTATAAGCGAGCGGAAGAGCAACGCCAAATTGCGCAAGTTTTTGCTAAAATGGCTTTTAGCGCGGCCACCAATATTCACGCTTTACGTAACCATATCGGCGGTTTTCGGGCTTATCTCAGCATGGTCAAAATGTTCCCGATGTTATCAGAATCACATCGGGCGGAAGTCTTAGAATCAAGTGGCAGCATTATGAAGAACCTGAACGATGCCGCCGAAATGTTAGATAACCTCCATGAACCCTGGCGAACCCATCAAGATGTGCCAACAGATGTGAACTTCTGTCTGAATCAAGCCATCAAAAAGACCTTTTTACGTGAACCCATTGACTTAAATGCCAATGAAATAAAAACTAGTGATGGGCTGGTTGTTCATAAATCTTTGACCACGCCTTTACCGGTCATCCAAACCTCACCCGACATGCTGATGGAATCATTTCGAATAATTCTTAAAAATGCAGTGGAGGCTTTGAAAGAGCATGGCAAAGGCACGGGCTTATGGTTAGAAAGTCGGGTTGTCAATCCCTCACTCATTGAAGTGGTTTTACGTGATGATGGTATTGGGATTAAAGCAGATAACCTGAGTAAAATTTTTGAAATGGGCTGGTCAACTAAACAAGGCAAGGGCATGGGGTTTGGCCTGTTTTGGACTAAAGATTACGTTGAAGGCTTAGGTGGCAGCATTAAAGTTAACAGTGTGTGGCAACAAGGTACCGCGTTTTACTTATACTTCCCCATTACTCATTAGCAATTCCACGCAAAGACGTTGTGTAAATAAATGGAAGACCAAGAACTCCAGAAGTTTCAAAAAGAAACATTTCCGACCATTGTTTGGGGTACGGGCCTTTTAATGACCCTTTTTTTTGTAGCTAATTTCTATTTTCCTGAGAACTTAGCGAGTTTGTACTTGCCTTGTGGTTTATCTATTGCCACCTGTATTGTCAGTTATCAACTCCATAAAGCTGACCGCTTTCGGTTAGCGACATATGTTTTAGTGGGGGGTCAAACTTTAGCGGTAGTGGCTTTTTTACCCTCTTCCGTTGAGCAATTTGCCACTTTCTATGCCTATTTGTTCTTACTAGTTATTAGCCTTGCTGGAACATTAATTAATATTCGGGCGATTGCCGGAACGACAATTTTTGCGATTATAGCAACGCTTATCACCGCGGTACTAACCGCAGGGCATGAACCGGTTAAATTTTATCTCTTATTCATTCCTTTAGCTATGACAATGTTAATGGCTTTAACCACTTGGGCGAGTTCTTACTACTTAACGGGCATGGCTCAATGGTCGATTCAAAATCAGCAAAAAGCACGACGACGCTCTGATGAATTATTTGAAAGCCAACAACAATTAAAAAAAGCACATCAGTTTCAAGAAACCACCAACATACGTTTGCAAGAGGCTTATGGTGAACTAGCTCAAACCCATTCACGGTTACAAGAAGCTGAAGCAACGACTCGTAGCCTTTATACTAAAGAGGAAACTCGACGACAAGTCGTGGAAACGCTCTATCGCTCTAGTCGTGCCTTGTCACGTAGCTTGAATTTAGCTGAATTATTAATCGTTGTTTTGGATTACCTATCAGGTATTGTACCTCATGACCGTTCTTCGTTAATGTTGGAAAAAGGTGGGGAGTTAGAAACGTTGGCCGCGAGAGGGTTTCCCAATCAGATAAACCCCTTAAATGTCAAAATGCCGATAAAAGAGGGCGATGTGTTTCATAAAATTGTCGAAACTATGCAACCTCTTGCTATTGATGATGCTGCCCAATTATCAAGTTGGCAACGGGTTGAAGGCGTGCCAATGGCACGGGCTTGGGTGGGGGTGCCACTCATGCGTTTAGATAGAGTCATGGGGATGCTTTCTATTGTTCGCGAAACAACCGAGCCATTTACTCAAGAGGAAATTGATTTAGCCTCAGCGTTTGCAGGTGAGGCTGCGGTTGCTATTGAAAACGCCTTGTTATACGACCAAATCGTTAAATTTTCGCAAGATTTAGAAGAAATGGTGCAGATGAGGACGGAACAATTACGCCAGGCTAACACGCAATTAGAACGACTGAATCAAACCAAAAGTGATTTTATTAAGATTACGGCGCATGAGCTGCGTACTCCTCTCACAGCTATTCATGGTTACGGCCAAATGATGATGCGCGACTCAGGCATTAAGGCCAACCCCATGTGGCAAATGTATGCCGAGTCGATTTTCTCAGGGTCAGAGCGATTGTATGAAATTATTAACACCATGCTTGATGTGGCGAAATTAGATGGTAATGAGCTAAAAATTTACCCCAAACCCTTCTCGGTGGCCTACTTGCTCAAGCAAATTGGCAAGAAATTTGAGCCATTTTTTGCTGAACGTAATTTAACATTAGATATTATCAACTTAGATGATTTACCCGAAATCAATGCTGACTCCGATGCGCTGCAAAAAGTGTTCTATCATCTCCTTATCAATGCCATAAAATATACACCCGATGGGGGTAAGATTACCGTAATGGGGTATTATCCCCCTTGTAGCCAGCGCGCTGGTTTTACTCAAGAGGGCATTGAGATTGTGGTTTATGACACTGGTATTGGGATTGACCCTGAATATCAAGAACTTATTTTTGATAAATTTTACCAAACGGGTGAAATGGCCTTACATTCAAGCGGCAAAACGAAATTTAAGGGCGGTGGCCCTGGGCTAGGGTTAGCCATTGTTAAAGGAATTGTCGAGATTCATCATGGGCAGGTCTGGGCCGAAAGCCCCAAACATGATGAGGTCAATTTCCCTGGTAGCCATTTCCATGTCCTTTTGCCTGTTCAGTACAACCCTAATTAACCATTTATCGTAGCCATTATAAGGTTCAAAACTTTATAATGGCTTAACTTGATTAAATTTTATTATGAAAACATATATCCAAGAAAAACAAATTGCCCTTGAAGCCGCGATTAAAGCGGCTTCACTTTGTATGAGGGTGCGCGCCGAAATGGTGGGTGGGGAAGCCCTAGAAAAAGGGGACAAAAGCCCCGTTACTGTGGCCGATTTTGGCTCACAAGCCCTTGTGTGTCAATATATTAAGGCTGTTTTTCCCTATGATGCCATTGTGGGTGAGGAAGACTCCACTGATTTGCAACAGGCCGATAATGCCACAACCTTAACTAAAATTACACAATTTTTGCAAAGTTTTCACCCTGGCGTGAGTGGTTCAACGGCGTGTGAGTGGATAGATAGCGGCAATGGGCGGGTCAGTGAGCGGTATTGGACGCTTGACCCGATTGATGGCACGAAGGGCTTTTTGCGGAATGACCAATATGCCATAGCCCTAGCGTTAATTGAGAACGGCGACCCTAAAGTGGCGGTGTTGGCTTGCCCCGCGTTGCCGTTAGCCATGAATAACCCAAAATTGGGGACGGGCGTTCTTTTTATGGCCGTGCGTGGCGAGGGCGCGAGCATGGCCCCGTTAAGTGTGGGGGTAGACTTAAGCAAATTTACGCCCATTCGCGTCGCCAATCAAGCCAACTCGCTCAATTTACGTTTTGTGGAAAGTGTGGAGGCGGGGCATGGCGACCATGCGCGCCAACAGGCCATTGCTCAGGCGGCGGGCATAACCCAAGCCTCGCTGCGAATGGATAGCCAAGCCAAATATGGCGCGGTGGCGCGGGGTGATGCCATTCTTTATCTGCGGTTGCCCTCGCCCAAATCGCCCGATTATCGGGAGAAAATTTGGGACCATGCGGCGGGCGCACTCATTGTGCAGGAAGCGGGTGGCACCGTGACGGACATGCATGGTAAACCGTTGGATTTTGGCTCTAGTGAGAAAATGCAACATAATCAAGGCGTGGTCGTAAGTAATGGAGCAATCCACGCGGCGGTCATTGCGGCTTTGAATAATTAAGAAAATTTATTCTTACCTCAAACTTCATTAACAAAAATGGCTAGTTCAAGTGAATTAGCCATTTTTGTTACTACTTTGTTATATTTTTAATATCGGTTTGATTAAGCCCAAACACTTTAAAAATGACCGCTTCAAGTTCAGGCGGTGCTTTTTGGTTCAAAATTGCCACCTCAACAAAATGCTCTATCGTGTCGTGTATTTCCTTGCTAATTAGCGGAAATGGTAATTTTTCTAAATCACCCCGCAGGATTTTGTGGGTGGAAAACGTCTTTTTGAAAATATATTGAAATATGGCTGAATTAAGAAAAGCGAGAACTACTTTAATACTCATGTTGGGAATAGTGGGAATTAAAATATTGGCACTGTTTAAGGTTAGCCGTTGTTGGTTATCGTAAGCAAAGACGAGTTTCTGCGAGATGAATTTATAAATTAACTTTTCGGTTGCTCTAAAAAATCGCGCTGGGGCAACTTGTTGAAAGGCTGTTGGCGTGAAATGTACAAATGAGGTTGGTTCGCCTAGATAATATGGAAATATATCGCTACCTCTAACAATGGCCTCCATGTTTGGTAATGGTGTCTCAAACAAATATTTCTTATTGTTGCCAGTGACAATACCTAACGCCCAGGCCGCATGGTTAGCTAAGGTGAGATGTTCAACCGCGTAAATTTTCTCTAATAACGCTTCATCATGCGATGCTGTGGCAATATTAAAGGTACAATGAGCATTTTTTTTGAAACGTGTTTGCAAGATATAGTCAGATTTACCGTCCTGTGCCACCGAAATGAGCCAATTGTTAGGCGGGATTGCTTTGATTAAATCCAGTTGAATCACCGCCGTAAATACGCCCGTAAATTGCCGCCCCAATTGGGCAATCTGTGAGATTTTAGTTTCATGGAGGATGAGCTGGCGAACATCGGCATGGGTTTTGATATTAAGAATTGATTCGGGCAGAATAAACGACAGCCTACCTCCTGGGCGCAACAGTTGCAAGGACTTTTCCAGAAACATGGCAAAGGTTTCGCCTGATTTTACTTGGCCTGAAAGTTGATTTTTGCTAGAAACATTTTTATATGCGCCCCAGGGAGGATTGGTGGCAATAACATCTATTTTCCCATCCAATTCATTCGGGGAATTTGTTGCCAATATATCCATGCAAAAGATATTAGGCGTAAAATCCTCAGTTGGATAGGCCATTAATAAATTGATACGTGCCAGATTCGCGGCTATTCTATCGTAATCAAAGCCAAAAATCGCTTCGGGCTTAAGGTTAAATCGCTGGGCTGCCATTAACAAATATTTACCAGAGCCACAACATGGGTCAAGAAAACTCTCTACTGGGCTGGCAATCTGAGCCAGTGAATCCGCTACCAGTTTGGAGGGCGTATAATAAGAACCTTGTTGCGATTTATTACCCTCGCTGAAAAGGCTCTGATATAACAAGCCCAAAAAATCATCCGCCATTTGAGGCGTAAGCAGTTCATAAAGTTGACGATATGGCGCGTCGTCATGAATCACCTCAAAGGAAGACCGCCAGGCCATCATGGCTAATTTCACAGACGACCTTTTCCATGAAGTGGCTGCGTCTAAAGTAAATAATTTGTTATGGTTTGATATGTTAATCTCGCCCTTGACCTCCAATAGGCGCAAGGTTGCCAAAAACATCACGGCCTCAATCTCCAACCGTGTTGTTTTGACATACGCCGCAATATGAGTGATGGCTGAAATCAAGGCGGGATGCTCGGCATATTCTGCGGGCAGAAAATGATTGACCAAACCAACTTTATTGGCGCGGCTTTTGAGTTTGCCCAAAGAGTCAGCCGTTAATTCATGTTGTAAGTTTGTGACAGATTCATCTGAAAATGTCATGGGGCGCGTTGTTATGGGGGTGATGTAGCCTGCTTTGACCCAATTTCTGAGGGTGGCAGAGGAGACTCCGATACGTTGTGCCGCTTGATTGATGGATAGAGGTGGCATGGGGACTATTGAAGGGTAGTTATAACCCAAATTTTACACAAAATTCTTGGGGTGACATCACCTCAAAGTAATGTTCAGGGGATAGGCCGCGCAAAAAATCGCGATTATCGGATACAATGGCCTCATTGGTATCCAAACTAATTCGCATAACGGTCTCCATATAACTCGTCATAAACCTCTTCGCGGGTTCTACGCAACTGCACTAAAATTTCTTCCTTGCTCATTTTAGCAAAAGGGTGTTCTTGACGCACTTCCTCAAACCAAAGTTTCATTTCTTCTTGAGTGCTACGCGTTGGGACTGTTACCCCCACTTGTATTTGGGCGTAACATTTTTGCATAAAAGCAATAAATTCAAGCACTAAGGTTTGTGCTTGTGGGGGTAGGGTAGAAAATTCAAGCCAAAGTTTCTCTGCGTTCATCAGGATTGACCTCACTTTTTATAAATAAAAATCACCCCGACATTATACCTGTAGGGGTGGTCTGATAGCAAAATATTAAATTAACTTGTAGCCCCTCAATTGTATTAAAGGGGCGGATGCCAACCCGCTGTAACCCACAATTTTCTAGCCCTTACAATCAAGGGGTCATTCATGTGAAATAACTCAACGGTGGCGCGGCCAATATCAGTTTGCCCAACCAAATAAACGCCCTGGTCATGCCATACAAAATGGTTTTGCCAAACATCTAAACGAGGATTAAACAGCCTCACTTGCTGTTGAGTGATGGGGTCAATCGCCTGCAAAAGATAACTTTTGTAACCATTACAACGGCGACAAGCTAAACACAGATTATCTAACGTTGTCTGTCCCCCTAATGACGTGGGAATAACATGGTCAATTTCCAATGCAAAGCCCGTTAGCCGTTCTGACGTTAAGCAATATTCACACAAACCGTTTGCGCGCTGATGTACTTGTTGTCGCAACTGTTGAAAAATCGTCATATTGGCCTGGGTCTCTCATTTAAGTCAGGAATTTTATGCCCACGCGCTGTTAAAATGGCAAAGGCTTGGGCGCGCCGTAATACAGAATAATCATATTCAGCCAAAAATTGATTGAGTTGGTTCGCTTGCGCGGTGGTTAAGGATTGTTCTTTTTGTAAGGCCGATAAATAGCTAAATTGCGTCTGTTGCTCAGGCGATAAGGTGGGTTGCGTGGCTGTCCATAAGGCTTGGTCACTCAAAAAGTGCATGGTTTTTAATTCAGCCGCTAGGTCAGGGGGTAATTCATCGTTATCAACCGCTAAACTCGCCGTCGCGGTGGCAATCAAAATATCGGCAATGGCCTGATTAGTGCGTTTCGCTACCAATGCGAGTTGCTGATATAAAGGGGAAGGTAATTGAACCATAACCGTTGTATTCATGGTGAGTCTCCTTTGAGATAAAAAATCACCCCGACATTATACCTGTAGGGGTGGTCTGATAGCAAAATATTAAACCGCACTCATTGGATAACTTTTTTTAATAATTCCTGTTGTAACATTTAGCTAACCTTTGCAAAAATAAGGCTTGAAATTCAGACTCAGGCAATTGCGGATGTCTTTGGCGTAACCCTTGAATAAAGAGTTGTTTGGAAAATTCAGAGAGTTCAAAGGCTTTAGCCAAGCGTTGCTCAGGGGTCATATTGCGTAAAATTTGAAGATACAATTTATGATTAGGCCGAGATTTTATATCTAACATTAACTTGCCTCCTCTCAGCATCATTCTAACCAACAATCATGCTTTTGCCAAATAGGTGGTGTAAGTTCCCAAAAACTGTTGGCCTCATGCGGAGACCAACAGTTTTTGGGTTTAGGTATTCATATCAATAAATGGTAATAATGGGTCTAAAAAA